>CALBTQ010000792.1 GCA_937967875.1 uncultured Pseudomonadota bacterium | reverse complement strand
TCGTATTCGGTGACTGGAGTTCAGACGTGTGCTCTTCCGATCTACGTTTTTTGCGCCTGGCGGAAGATCTTGCGATGATCCGCACCGGCGTAATACGCGGCCATCACCGCGCCGCCGATCGCCGGACGCAGATGCGGCGCGTGCACCGTGACCTGCGGATGTTTCGCCAGAATTTTCGCCTCAGTCAGATCCCACAACATTTGCGGGCAATTGAGCAGCATGCCGCCGCCGAGTACGACGTCGACCTTTTCGCCGTTGACGCGCTTGAGCAGCGCCTCGATTTCACCCGCGTAATACGTCGCCGCTTCCTTAACGATGCGCATGGCCACCGCATCTTTGTTGGCCACCGCTTCGTGCAGCACCATGAACGAAGTGAGCGTTTCGAAGATCGGCAGCCGATGCCGCGCCGCCAATTTCAGCAGCGAATCGTAATTGTCGTGACCGAAATGCTTGACTACCAATTCGGGAAGAATCGATTTTTTCTCACGCCCGTCGACCACGCGCGGCACGGTGGTCAGGATGCGGCTGCGCAGTTCGAACTGCACGCCGACGTTCCAGGAATCGAACGGCGTTTCGTTGCCGAAGCCGTTGCGGTGCCCGGCCGTGAAGGCCGTGCCCAGTTGCAGGATTACCGCCTTCGCTTTGTTCGAGCCGCCCCACAAAGCCACGATGCCGTCGTTGACCAGCGTCGAGCGACTCTGGTCGATGCCCATGCCGCCCAGCAGCTCGCGCTTTTGCTCGGGAGCTTCGTCGGCGAAATCGACGCCGCAAATGCCGAATCCGTAATGAACGATATTCTCATGCCTGATCTTGGCGAAGGAAAGCGCGCTTTCGATCAGTTCCTTCAGACCGCAGATATGTTCGTTGGTGATGCCCGGACCGATGTTGATCGGCATGCCGATCATCGTGGTGATCAGCGTGCCGTCGGTCGCCAGCAAAGCCACTTCGGTTTTCGTCCCACCGCTGTCGACGCCGAGAAAGAATTGTTCGTCCATGAATCTCCCCGCTTTCATGGTCTGAAAATTTATTTGCCTTTCGCGCGCAGCCAGATGTCCACCGGCGTGTCGTAGCCGCCCGGATCCTGGAAGGGGAACATGATCTTGCGCCCGGTCGCCGCCGATTGATAACCGGCGATCATGATTTCGAGCACCACGCGGCCGTCGGCGCCCGATTCGATGGGCGTGCCGCCGTGGCGGATGCAGTCGATGAAATTGCGCATTTCCTGCGGATAGCCGTTGTTCCACAGCCATTCCCAATCCGGATAATGCCAGCCCTCGGGCGCGTCCTCGCCGCCGAACTCGTAGCCCTTTTCGGAAAAGACGCGCAAGCCCATGCCCTGCTGCAGCAGATCGGCATAGATCACGCCGCCGGTGCCGTGAATTTCCAGGTTGCTGATCATGCCGCCCTTGAGTGTCCAGGACGATTCGACCTCGGCGACCTGCCCGGTTTCGAATTCGATGATCATCACGATGTGGTCGTCCAGGTCGGTGATCTGGTTGTGCAGAAACGTGTCGGCCTGGCAGTACACCGATTTGACCGCCGGCTTGCCCAGCACCCAGCGGCAGCACTCGATCGCGTGGCAGCCCATGTCCATCAGAATGCCGCCGCCGGCCGTCGCCGATTGGAAAAACCACGGCGAATAGGGGCCGGCGTGTTTTTCGTGCTGCTTGACGAAAAAGACGTTGTCCACCGCGCCCGCGTCGGCGATCTTCTTGGCGTGCACGTTCTTGGGCAGATAACAGAGCTCTTCCCCATAGCCGAGGATCAGGCCGTTTTTCTCGCAGGTTTCGATCATCTCGTCGGCGTGCTCCAGGCGCAGCGCCAGCGGCTTTTCGCAGATGATATGCTTGCCCGCCTTGGCGGCCTTGATCGCGAATTCGTAGTGCAGCCAGTTGGGCAGCCCCAACGAAACGCAATCGACGTCCTTGCGCTTGAGCACATCGTCGAAGGATTCGACGAACTCGGGAATCTCGCGATCCTTGCAGAACTGTGTGCCGCGCAGCTTGTCGTTGTCGTGCTGGCAGACAACCTCGACGCCTTCGATCGTGCGAAAGCTTCTCACGTGTACATCGGAAATAAAGCCCGAACCGATTTGCGCGACTCGCACAGGTTTCATGGACAACCTCCGGCCTTAACAATATTTAAGATGATGCGCAGACTATAATTCAGGCGGCCCCGCCGTTCAAGGCGCTAATGGGGGCGACGTTCCCAGGCATTGTTCGCCGATTTGTTCGCAATCGAAGGCCATGATGCAGCCGATCAATTCGGTGTCGTAGCCTTCCAGGCAGGCGTCGTAACAGGCGGTGTAATCCTCGTCAAGATTGCACTCGACCGCTTTGCGGCAGGCAAGATCGCATAGGTCCTCGCCGGCGGCGAAGCAGACGCGATCGATGTTTTCGCATTCGGTGTCAAGGATGCAGGCGCGCAATTCGTCTTCCAGATTGGCGCCGCAGGTCAGCACGCAATCCTCGTAGACATCCTCCAGGCCGCAGTCGATCAGCCGCAGGCACACCTGCTCGCATTCCGGGTCGACCTGCTCCAGGCACACCGGACCGAGATCGTCGCAGCTTTCGGTGAGCAGGCAGGAAATCTGCAATTCGTCCCATTCGCCATGACACAACGCCGGGCAGTCGATCGGATCGATGTCGCCGAGCGCGTCGCAACGGTCGAGGCGATCGCACACGTCAAGGCACAGCGGATCGTAGTCGTCGGCCAGACAGATCGGCTCGATCGATTCGCAATCGACCCGCTCGACGCAATCGCGCAGCAACGGATCGTCGACGGCCAGGCACGTTTCGACGCAACCGACCTCGTCGCCCGGCCCTTCCAGATCGCACTCCCGCAGGCGGCGGCAATAGCGGTTGCACTCTTCGTCTTCCATGGCGGGCAAGCAATAGAGGGGAATATCGTCGCAGGTGGATTCCAATAGGCACTCGCGGAAATTGGCGTCCCACTGCTCGCGGCAGGCGGCGAGACAATCCGGTCCGGCTTCGGGCAAGTCGCAGGATTCCGCTTTATCGCAAGCGTCGGCGCATCGCTCTTCGCGTTCCTCGTCGATTTGAAAACAGGCGTCCACCCGGTCGCAGGCGGCTTGTTGCACGCAACGCACGCTGCGCCGGCTCCATTGTTCGCGGCAGGTCGCGGCGCACGCCTCGCCGGCGCGGGCGTCATGGCAGATGTTCAGTCGATCGCAGGCCAGACGGCAATCGTCGGGGTCCGGCCGCTTGTCGTTCTCGACGCGCACCGGCACTTCCCGCGGCATCGTAAACCGAGGCAGCGTCCATAAATAATAAACGGCGACTCCCCCCACCGCCACAGCGACGGCAAGCAGCGCAGCCAGCACAAAGGTCAAACGCACAGTCACTCCCGGACCCGTCGATGAATTGTTGAATAGACCCGGCCATGCGGGAAAAATTAAACCGGAGCGTCGCGGAATTTTATCCGCCGGCGACTCCGGCGCCAGCATAGCACAAAGACCGTAGCCGCATACAGGCATGACGGGGTACACAAACCAGCGCGATATGCTATCGTTTCCCCATCAATGACAATGAGCGAGGGTGTCTCGATGAGCAAAGTCACGCGCTTCAGCGTTTCGATCGAAAGCGATTTGCTTAACCGTTTTCTGAAGATGGCCCGCAGATCGGAAGAGCGTCGTGTAGGGAAAGAGTGTAGATCTCGGTG
>CALBTQ010000791.1 GCA_937967875.1 uncultured Pseudomonadota bacterium | reverse complement strand
ATACGATATCGGATTCGGTGACTGGAGTTCAGACGTGTGCTCTTCCGATCTCCCGCCGGTACATATCGTTGCGCGATGATGTCGACGATCCCGGCGACCAACGCCCCCGCAATGCCCAGCACGAACAGACAAGCCGCCGGCGGCCACGCAACGACTAAGGCGTTTTTCAAACGTTTCATGGCGTCGCTCCAATGTACCCGAGTTGCTTCAATCGCTCTATCTGCTCGGGATGAAGAGGCGTAGTCGGCTCATACTTATCGAACGGGAAACGGGAAAACTGGTCCAATATTTCATCCAGCGTTTGGTCCGCTTCATCCTTCAGATGCCGCACCGGCGGCAGTTTCAATGTCAAATCTAAAAAGGAAACGTCCACGGCGGAAAGAACGAACTGTCCCTTGTCGTAAACGCCGTAACGCGGTTCGCCGCCCAGATGGGTGGCGACAAACAACGGCTTTGTCTTTTGGGCGTTGCCGCGCCATGCCGACGATAAAGGCATGAATAATGAAGGCGGTATTTCATGCACGAGGTCGGCGATTAGGGCAGGCACTTCCAGCAACGAAACCTGGCCTTGCGGATGCAACTGCCCGGTCCGTGGTCCGGCGACGATAAACGGCACGCGCATTACGCTCGGCTGGCAGGTAATGCCGTGTCCGAATGACCCGGGGCGCGCCGGATCGAAAACGTCCTCGCCGTTGTCGTGCGGGTATTCGCCGAAGGCCTCGCCGTGATCGGCCACCAAAATGATCACCGTGTTTTCCAGCATGGTTCGCGTTTGCAGAAGATTGATCAATTGCCCCACGGCTCGGTCGACGCGCTCGATTTCCCGGTCGTACATCGGCAACCACGTCTCGCGCGCCGTTGCCGGATCCTTCATGGCGGCGCGCAGGGCGCGGGCGTAATTGGTGGTTTGCAACAGGTCGTCATCCGCTTCGCCGGTCAATGAGAAAGGCCAATGCGGATCGAAGAAATGACACAGCGCGAACCACGTCCGTTTTTGCCGGGCGATCCACCGGCCAGCCTGCCGGGCAACGTCGGCGGCTTGTTCCGACGCGATGTAATCGAAGCGGTCGAAGCCCTGATCGAATCCGTATGTCTGGCTGACGAACAAATGGCTGACGAACGCGCCCGTGGCGTATCCCTGCGCGGCCAGAAATTCGGATATAAGCAGCGCCTTCGCGGGAATTTTGTCGGTTACCTGCCGGATCCCCAGCATCTCCGGATGATTGCCGGCCAACATTCCGGCATGGCTGGGCAGGGTCCACGGCGACGCCGACAGCGCGTTGTCCAAGCGTATCCCGCGTTCGGCCAGACGGTCGATGTTCGGCGTTTTTGCCGGTCCGCCATAGCAGCCCAGACGATCGGGGCGCAGCGTATCGACGCTGATCAATAGAACGTTGGGTCGATCGGCCGCCGCCGACGGCCGCGTCAGACGGGCGCCCGCTTGCGGCACGAGCACCGCGAGGATCGTGACGATAAAAATAACTATCAACCGGTGACGGCTCGTCATCGAGGGCGAAATGATTTCGCCCGGTCGTACGAGCAAGCGCACGGCCAGACCGACAAGGACATGCATCAGCAGGAACCAAGCGGCGATTGCCCCCCATAGCAAAGGCGTGTCCAACAGCTTGAGCGAGAGCGCCCGTTGGAAAAACGTTTCAAACGAAAAAAGATCGGAGCAGAAAAACGGCAGCGAACCGCCTTTGGCCAGCACGGCCGGAATTTTTTCCCACAACAAAACCAGCAAGGCCGCGCCCGATAGCCAGGCGCCGATAACGGTGCGGATTCGTCGGCGACGGTCGGGCGTCAGCATCCCGCCGATTCGCCAACTCAACAGAAAGAAGAGGGCGAAAACGAATCCGGCGATTGCTCCATTTAAAGAGAAATCGGCGATCGTCCGCCAGCACAGATTTTTCCAACCGAAATATTGCTGCAACTCAAGTTCGCGAAAACCGAAAAGAAAGCCCAGCAGGCAGCCGAGCAAAACGAGGCCGGTCGCTGGAACGAAGCGGGCATTGATCGTCTTTCGCATGATGGAAAAATGTAACTTGCCGATTATTTGTTCGCAAGGCGCTAGCGTGGGATTCGTGTTTTGCGTTGTTCATGGGAATCTGTTAAAACGATACAAGGTTTTATACCGCGAGGGAAGGAGACGACTATGAAAATTCACGCCTGGCAATTGTTCCTAATGATTTCCTTATTGGCTTTCACTGCCATGATCGCCGGTTGCGGTGATGATGACGATGACGACGATAACGATGCAGCGCCGGTCGACGATGACACGACCGACGACGATACCGCAGACGATGACGACACCATCGATGACGACGATGATGACGACACGCTCGACGACGATACGGGCGATGACGATACGATCGATGACGACACCATCGACGACGATACACTCGACGACGATACCGGCGACGACGATACGACGGTTCCCGAAGGGTGCATCGAAGGCGAGTACGATCCTTACTGGGGCAACCTGCACGCGCATACCGGTTACAGCGACGGCGAGTTGACCCCCGCCGATGCCTTCGAGTATGCGCGCGACGAGGGCGGACTGGACATCCAGTTGATCACCGATCACCTCGAGCAGCTGTATCTGCCGTTCCCCACGATCAACAAGTGGAACAAGTGCAAGGATCAGGCGGACGATTACTACGTTCCCGGCGAGTACCTGACCGATTGCGGCTATGAATACGGCTCCGGCTTCATTCTGCCGTTATTTCTGTCGACCGGTCACAACAACGTCTTTTTCGCCGAAGACCTGATGCCGATCATCCAGCTCGATTTCCACAATTTCTACGACAGCCTCGTCGAATGCGAGCAGTGCATCGGCCAGTTCAACCACCCGTTGGACGATCCGTACCAGCACTGGAACCATTACGAGTATTTCGCGGACGTCGATGAGCGCATGAACCTGATGGAGATGAGCGGCACCGATTACCCCTGGGAATCGTTCTTCGAAGCGCTCGACGCCGGTTGGCACGTCTCACCGATGTACAACCAGGACAATCACAGCGCCGACTGGGGCACCAAAAACGACCGCCGCAGCGGCTTGTACATGGCCGATCTCACACGCGAGGATATGCGCAACACGATGCTCGACCGGCGCACTTTCATGAGCTACGACAAGAACGCCTCGATCAAGATGATGGCCCAGGACGTTTGTTGGATGGGCTCGATTCTCAGCGGTCTGGATTCCGTCACCCTCTACGTGGAAGCGTTCGACCTGGACGAGGGCGACACCTTCACCGCCATCGAATTGTACGGTCC
This sequence comes from uncultured Pseudomonadota bacterium, assembly GCA_937967875.1. Lineage (GTDB taxonomy): Bacteria > Lernaellota > Lernaellaia > Lernaellales > Lernaellaceae > CALBTQ01. The sequence goes on along the minus strand of CALBTQ010000791.1, from coordinate 161 downwards.
GGAAGCGACGTACCTCGGGCAGATCGACTGCACCGCCAAAACGATCTGTACCGGCACCTTCGACGAGATTGCGGTAAACGAGTCGACCTTCTTTGTCGCCAAAGCCATTCAGACCGACGGCGACTGGCTCGTCGCCGCGCCTATCTGGGTGACGCCGTAAA
>CALBTQ010000790.1 GCA_937967875.1 uncultured Pseudomonadota bacterium | reverse complement strand
TCGTCGGTCGTGTCGTCATCGGTCGTGTCATCGTCGACCGTGTCATCATCCGTGGTGTCGTCATCCGTGGTGTCATCATCGACCGTGTCATCGTCTCCGCCGACGCACTCGTCGTTTACCTCGTCACAGGTTTCGTTCTCCTCACACGGATCGCCCGCGTGCACCTCGCAGGCGCCGGCATTGCATTCGTCGACTCCATTGCAGAAAAGACCGTCGTCACAGGTCGCGCCGTCGTTGTTCGTCCACTGAGTGCGCGATTGATCCACCGCACAAACAAGGCATCCGTTCTCCGGAACGGTCGCCCCGTCGTCGAAGCATTCGTCATCGATCAGACAACCATAGCAGGGAGAGATTTTTTGCAGGACGATATCGTTGGTATTGAGCACATCGAGCTGACGAGTATGCGACATCAGATAAACCGCGCCGTCGTTCGCCGGATAGCAATCGTAGGCGAAGGTATGTATTTCTTCGCTTTCCGGGATTAGATAATAACCATTTATATCGCCGGAAAATGAATATTTGAGCATTACACCGGTCGAATTCCCACCATTGTTACCGTAGCCGGTCAAATACACTCCGTCGCCTTCGACCGGCTGCATATTGATGATTCCTATCTTTGCATAAGCGGGAACCGTTATCTCGTGTTCCCACTGAAACACACCGGTCGAATCGTATTTTAAAAGGCTGGCGCGCCGTTGCGTTTCAGCGATATTCACGATCACGTAGACGTTGCCGTCCTGATCCAGCCACAAATAGTCGCCGTAATCGTTCTCGCTCTCACCTTCATACAAAGCGGTCCATTGCACATTCCCATCGGAATCCAATTTAACGGTAAATGGTGAATAATCGCGAGTATAATCGGGATCGTGGAATTCCAATTGGCCGGTCACGTAAACGTTTCCTTGTTCGTCGAAAGCGATGAAATGAGCCTCGTCGCTCCATAAACATCCATGACTGGATCCGACCTCCGCCAGGTAATTCCACCGCCGACCTTCAGTCCGGTCATATTTGATTACAGTATAGTTTGTATAACGAAAAGGATCAGGGGTAAAAACCGTTCCCGCGACATAGACGTTGCCCTGCCCGTCGTGCTTCATGTCATAGACAAACTGGTAGGCGTAATCAGTGGGATAAACATCCTGCCATTGGGTAACGCCGCTTGGATCGAAGCAATTAACCAGCAAATCCTCTTCAAAAATACTATAGGCGGTGAACAGATAATCGGCATCGTCTTCGACAATGCCGATTTCCAGACCAAATATGAAATAATTGTATTCGTTATCGACCTCGCTCCATTGCAATTCGCCGGCGGAATTCAAATATGCAAACAGATAACGAAGATTGTCGCTGCCGATCAAGTACACCTCACCATTATCATAAACATGGAATTGGTAACCTTTATCGTCGGCATGATTCTCGCCATCGTAGCGATATTCGTACACCAACTCGCCGGTGGGCGAATATTTTAAAACGATGAGATCCTTTTGCGTATCGATTCCGACCGAATAACCGATGATGTACAAATTCCCGGCGGCATCGTGACTCATCCGGTAAGGCAAATCTCCCTCTCCGGCCGGGCCGTCGTACACCACTTCCCACTCCGCATAATAAAGCGGCTCCGGATCGGCGATAACGAAGGACGGCAGGAAAAACACGGCGAGCACGGCAAGCAAAAACAAGCGACGCAACGACATCGGCATACTCCAATCGTAACGGTTCGGCGAAAACATCCAATTCGTTTTATGGAGAATAAATAATAAAATTTCGCCCGCGCGGCAAGTGGGAATTTCGTCTAGCGTTGTTTGGCCAGAAACTCGCGGAGAGCGGCGAAGGTTGGGCCGGCGGGCTCGCGGCCGATCTGCATTTCGATGCCGTCGTGGTTGCAATCCGGAATTTCGCGCAACGTTACGTCGTTGCCGGCGGCGCGCAACTCGTCATAGAGCAGGTGCGCCTGGGCCTTCATCGACATGCGGCCCCACCCCCACTTCCAATCGTGTTCGGCGTGCAGCAACAGCAGCGGCGGCAGCGGCGCGCGCACGTGGCGCAGCGGCGAGGCGTCGCGCCAGACCTCCGGATCCTGCGTGAAGGCGAAACGTAGCGGCAACGGTATGCGGTCGACCTCGTAAATGCCCGACATCAGCACCGCCGCGCGGAAAATCTTCGCCGACAAGCCGTGCGGAGCCAGCCAGCGCTCGTCGAACAGCGCCATCGCCGCCAGCGTCCCGCCGGCGCTATATCCGATCAGAAAATAATCGTCCGTGTCCGCGTCGTAACGCGGCAGGTTCGCCTTGGTCCAGGCGATCGCCGCGGTCACGTCCTCGATCGGCCCCGGGTGCGTCGTGCGCGGATACAGCCGATAATTGCAGGCGACGGCTGTGTAGCCCTCCTGCGCCAGCGCGTAGCCCAGGTTGTCCACGACCGACTTGTCGTTGACCACAAAACCGCCGCCGTGCACGATCAGCACCGTCGGCCAATGCGCGCCGGTGGTCGGCAGGTAGATATCCAGCAGATGCCGCCGCCGCGTTTCATCGCTCGCCGTCGGCGGATCGTCCCGGTAGGCAATGTCGCGCTCGACGCGCACCCGCTCGACGCCGATGATCGGCCCCGGATGCAGCGCCGCGCAGCCCAACGCCACGGCGATCAGCAGCAGCGCGCAAACGAGCTTCACGGACGACGTCGCGTTCATTCCATTTCCTCGGGAGCTTCGGGCGTGCAACATTCCCGCAGAAAGTCCAGCAGCGCGGGCGCGAAAAACGGATGCGTCATGGCGCGCAGATGATCCGCGCCGGGCAAGATGATCACGCGATGATCGGCGATCTTGCCGACCATCGCCTCGACGCCCTTGGCCAGCGGATCGTTGCCGCCGGCCATGCTCAGCACCGGCAACTCGATCGCGCGCAGTTGCTCCTCGGTCACCGCCAGATCCGGCAGGCCGTCCATCATCGCAATCAGCGCCTGGCGGTCGTTGAACCAGCGCGTCATCGCCACGACCCACCAGCGGTGCAGCGTCGTGGGCGGTTGCCGTTCGCCGCCGAGGCTGACCACGAGCGGTTCGACGCCCCGCCCGGCCTGCAGGTCTTCCTTCATCTCGCCGATCACGCGCAGAAACGCGCTCGCCTCGGGATTCTCCCAGCCCGCGCCAAGCACGGCCACCGAGCGCCACCGCTGCGGATACGTCACCGCCGCCTTAAACGCGATGAAGCCGCCCAGCGAATAGCCGACCAGGTGCGCCTTTTCGATGTGCAGATGATCCAGCAGCCGCACGATGTCCTGCACCATCTCGACGCCGTAGGAACGCGCCTCGTGCGGTTTGGCGCGGAGGCCGTGGCCGCGCAGGTCGAGCGCGATCACGCGATAATGCGGGTTCAGTTTGTCAACGATGCCCGGCAGCCGCCAGTTGAGATCGGCGTTGACCGCGAAGCCGTGCACCAGCACCACCGGCTCGCCGTCGCCCTCGTCGGTGTAGTGGATGCGCACGCCGTTCGCGTCGAAAAATTCACCGGGCGTGCGTTTGACCAAACGCGCGTACGCGTACCATCCGCCGCCGGCCAGCGCGCAGACCAGCAGCGCAACAAAAACGACAAAGACGATTTTGATAGCCTTGCGTGCGAATGGCGTCATAACCGCTCCCCCGGCGTATTGTATCACGTGACCGCGACGATCGCCTCGCCGACGATTTCGCCCAGACGCTCAAGCTCCGCGACGGTCATGCCCACCGGCGGCATGAGCACGATCGTGTCGCTCAGCGGCCGGATGATCGCCCCGCGTTCGCGCGCAACCAGCACGACCCGATGCCCCATGCGCCGACGATAATCGTACGGTTCGTTCGTCGCCGGATCCTCCACCAGTTCGAGCCCGGCCATCATCCCTACGCGGCGCACGTCGCCGACATGCGGCAGCTCGCCGAGGCGCTCGCACACGCCGGCGAACGCCGCCAATTTTTCCGGCAGTGTGGGCATCACGCGCTCGTTCAGTAATCGCAAACTGGCGCGGGCCGCCGCGCAAGCCAGCGGATTGCCCGTGTACGTGTGACCGTGGAAGAAGGTTTTAAATTCCTCGAAGCCCCCGAAGAACGCGGTGTGAATGTCCTCGCGCACCGCCGTCGCGGCCAGCGGCAGATACCCGCCGGAAATGCCCTTGGCCAGGCACAGCAGATCGGGCTCGACGCCTTCCTGTTCGCAGGCAAACAGCGTACCCGTGCGCCCGAAACCGGTGGCCACCTCGTCGACGATCAGCAAAATGCCGCACTCGTCGCAGGTCTCGCGCAGTCGTCGTAAAAAGCCGCGCGGCGCCGGCCGCATGCCGCCCGCGCCCTGCATCAGCGGTTCGATCACCACCGCCGCTGCCCGGTCCTTGTCGGCGCGCAATTGCGCCAGCGCCTGCCCGCCCAATTCCTCGGCCGCCGCCGCGCGATCATCCCTGCGCGGATACGGCCCGACGTACGGATACGGCAGCACCGGCGCGTCGAACAGCAGCGGCCGGTAGAGGCCGTGGAACAGATCGATGAGATCGGAAGAGCACACGTCTGAACTCCAGTCACCGAATACGAACTC
>CALBTQ010000789.1 GCA_937967875.1 uncultured Pseudomonadota bacterium | reverse complement strand
ATCGTATTCGGTGACTGGAGTTCAGACGTGTGCTCTTCCGATCTAAGCGCTGCGCTGCGCGCGATTCTGGCCGAGGTGGTCGACGGATTGCGCGGCGGCCGGTTTGCGCCGCGGCCCGACGTGGCCGGCAAAGAGGACAGCAACTACTGCAAGCATTGCGATTACAAGCGCCTGTGCGATCCGCTCGGCCGCCGGGTGGGCGCGGCGAAGGATCGCGACGGCGCGCATTGTCCGTGGCTGAACAAGGTGGGACGCATCGATGAATAAACCGCCCATCGTCGATCAACCGGCCCGCACGCACGCGCTGACGTGCCGCGGCGAAAATTTGTGGATCGAGGCCGGCGCGGGCACGGGCAAAACCACTTTGCTGGTCGGGCGCATCCTCGGCCTGCTGACCGACGAAGCGCGGCCCACGCCGCTGGCGCGCATTGCGGCGATCACCTTCACCGAAAAGGCCGCCGGCGAACTCAAGGTCAAGCTGCGCGAAAAAATCGAAGAGAAACTAGCCGTCGACCAAGAGCACGCCCAGTCGCTTGAACAGGCCCTGCGCGATCTGGAAACGGCGGCGATCGGCACGCTGCACTCGTTTGCGCGCTCGCTGCTGACCGAGCGGCCGCTGGAGGCGGGCATCGATCCGCGCGCGGAGATGCTCGACGGCGAGGCCAACGAGCGGCTGTTGACCGAGGTCTACGATCAATGGTTCGACGAGCAGGTCACCGCGCCGCCGCCGATTTTCCGCTGGTACCTGGCGCAGAAGGAATACTACAAGCGCCGCGACGAGCATGACTGGCTGTGGAAGCTGGCGCGCGCCGTGTGCGCCAACGCCGACATTCTGCTGGAGCGGCAGGCGCAGCGCGAGTTCGACGCGCAACGAATGACGCGCGAGTTGAAAGCGCAGGCCGACGAAGCGCTGACGCATGCGCAAACCCATTGCCGCAAGCGCGAGGATCGCGGCTACGTGCAGGTCGTCGAATTCGCGCAGGCGTTGGATCGATTGGCGGGCGTTGACGGCGACGCGCTGCTCGACGGCGTGCGCGCGCTGCCGGGATTCAATTTGCAGGGCGTCGCCAAAACGCGCTGGGACGAGGGCGAGGCCGAAGCCAACAAGGAACTGCGGCAACAGTTGCGTGAGGGCGTCGAAGAGATTTTGCGCCAGGCCTATTCCGCGCAGGTGTGGGAGCTGTTCGAGCTGGCGCAATCCTTCGGGCGCCGTTTCGCCGCCGAAAAGAAAAAACGCGGCGTGCTTTCGTTCGCCGACCTGCTGACCGGCGCGATCGCGCTGCTGCGCGAGCACAAGCCCGTGCGCGATTACTTCCAGCAGAAGTGGGACTTCCTGCTGATCGACGAGTTTCAGGACACCGACCCGCTGCAGGTCGAGATCGCGTATTTCCTCGGCGAGGACGGCGCACACGCCGATTGCCTCGAAGACATCAAGCTCAAGCCGGGTAAGCTGGCGGTGGTCGGCGATCCGAAGCAATCGATCTACCGCTTCCGCCGCGCGGACATCGAGGTCTACGAAAACACCAAGCGCTCGCTGCTGGGCGGCAACGATTTAAAACACATCACCGTCAACTGGCGCTGCGTGCCGGAGATCATCGAGACGGTCAACCGCGTCTTCGAGCCGCTGATGAAATTCAAAGAAGACATGCCGGCCAGCCCGAAGTACGAACCGCTCACTTCCGGCCGCGAGTCGATGCACACGGGCGTCACGCTGCTGACCGCCGACCGCACCACCGACAGCGGCGGGCAGGCGCGGGCGTGGGAGTACGCAGCGATCGCCCGGTGGATATCCCGCGCGGTGAACGAGCGCTGGCCGACCTACGACGCCGGCGCGAAAACGACGCGCCCCTTGCGCTATCGCGACATAGCGCTGCTGGTGCGCAGCCGCTCGAACTTCGCCGACATCGAGGACGCGCTGCGCCGCGCCGGTCTGCCCTATCGCCTGGAAGGCGGCAAGGTCTACTACAAACGGCCGGAGGTGACCGCGATCATCAGCGCGCTGCAGGCGATCGAGGATCCGGACGACAGCCTGGCCCTGGCGCAACTGCTGACCTCGGACCTGGTCGGCTTTAGCGACGAGGCGCTGCTGTTGTACGTGCTGGGCGGGGAAAATCGCGCACTGTCGTATGCGGCGATGCCGCCCGAGGCGCTCGACGGCCTGCCGGCGGCGCTGCGCACGTTGCACGAACAACGCAACCGCCGCGGTTGTCTGGCCACCGTGCGCGCGCTGTACGCGCTGTTGGACGCGCTGCCGATCGTGCGCGCCCTGCCGCGCGGCGAGGTCGCCACGGCCAATCTGCACAAGGTGCTGGAAACGGCGCGGGCGGCCGATCGGGCGCAGTTGACCTTCGGCGAGTTCGCGCGCGAGTTGGCGGCGGCGATGGACGAGGAGCGCGAGGAGACCGACAACGAGGTCGCCGAAGAGGCCGACGACGTCGTGCAGGTGCTGACGATCCACAAGGCCAAGGGGCTGGCGTGGCCGGTGGTGATCGTGCCGGACCTGGCCGTGGAACACAAAAAAGGCGGCGGCAGCCCGGTGTATCATTTCGAGCGGCTGTCGCAGCGGCTGGGCTTGCGACTGATGAAGGGCTTCGAAACCGAAGCGTATACACAGATGAGCGAGCGCGAAAACCAGTTCGAGCGCGCCGAGCGCGTGCGGCTGCTGTACGTCGCCATGACCCGCGCGCGCGACCACCTCGTGCTGCCGCTGTTCGGCAAGGTCGGCAAGACCAAACAGGGCCACAGCAAGCAGAAAGGCTTTCTGGAGTTTCTGGTCGAAGCGAAGATGATCGACGACGCGCTGAACATTTGCGACGAAATGGGCGCGAGCGTCGAGACGATCGACGCCGACTCTCTTCCCGGAGGCGAGCTGCCGCGGTGGGAATTGCCGCAGCGCGTGCAGGACAAGGCGATCGACGCGGCGACGAAAGCCGCGATTCAAGAAGCGCTGGCCGTCGACGCGGCGCCCGCCGACATGCCGGAGGAAAAACCGTCGCTGCGTTTGCTCTCGCCCAGCCGGCTCGACGACAAGTTGCAATTCGGTTCGCGCCCGGACGGCCGCTTGCTGGGCACGGCGTTTCACCTGTTGTTGCAGCGGCTCGCTCTGTTCGCGCCCGCGACGTGGGACGACACGCTGGCCGGCGTCGCCGCGCAGCATTCCTTGAACGACGAGCAGCGCGTCCTGCAACGAAAATGGCTGGACAACTTTGCCAAGATGGACGTGTTCGCGCAATTGCGGCCCGGCCGGGTGTGGCGTGAGGCCCCGTTTTTATGGACCGATCCGCGCGGCGACGCCTACAGCGGGGCAATCGACCTGCTGGCCGACACCGACGACGGTTGGTTGGTTCTCGATTACAAAACGCACACTGTCGAAGCGGCGCGTATTGACGACGAACTGCTGCCGCATTTCCGCCGCCAGGGGGAAATCTACCGCGACGCCGTACGCGCGCTGACCGGCGACGATCGGCCGGTGCGGATGATTTTCTGTTTCGTGGATACGGGGGAGAGCCGCGCGCTTTAAGCCGCGCCCATCGCCGAAGTCGTTGCCGTCATGGGCGGCGCGCCGGCCAGCGAAAGATAGCGCTGCGTGCGCCCGTGCTGCGGATCCTGCGCCAGCACGCCCTTCCACAACGATTTGGCGTGATCGACCTTGCCGGTCTGGAAGTAGGTCAGGCCCAGTTCGGCGCGGCCTTCGAGGTACTTGGGGTTGATCGCCACGGCGGTTTCCAGTTCGCGCAGCGCGTCGGCATCGCGGCGCAGACGGCGATAGACGACGCCCAGTTTCATGCGCAGATCCGGCCAGCCGGGCCGCAGCTTGCAGGCGTGCTCGTATTCGACGCGCGCGTGCTCGTACAGGTGCAGCGAATAGTACAGGTCGCCGCATTCCATGTGACGCGTGGCCAGGCGGCCCATGTTCAGCGCGCCGGGATTGGCGGCCATGCCGTTGAGTTTGCTCAGCAGCTTTTCGGCGTGCTGGTAATAGCCCAGGTCGTTGAGCAACACGAGCAGATTGACGCGCGCCTCGAGGTAATCGGGATTGAGCTTGAGCGCTTCGGCGAACAGCTTGATCGCGTCGGTGAAGCGGCCCTTCTGATGATAGATCGCGCCCAGCTTGCCGTAGAGATCGGGGAAGTTGCGATGCGTTTTGAGCACCTGGGTGAAGCAGGTTTCCGCGGTGGCGTAGTCACGGCGGGCGAAGGCCGCGTTGCCTTGATCGAGCAATTGCTTGGTTTGGTCTTTCATTGCTGATCTCCCTCGGCCGGGGACGCCTCGGTGGGCGTCGGCGCCGGTGTTTCCTCTTTCTTGGCCGGTGCGCCGTCGAGCCCCTGGTACAGCAGCCACTTGGCGAACGGGCCCCACCCGTGCTTTTTGAGCAGGAAATGATCGGCGCCGTTGATCGTCTGCGAGGAGCCGCGCTTGTCGGTGAGCACCATGCGGTATTCCTGCACGACGCGCGCGACGTCGCCTTCGAATTGCACGTTGCGCGCAAAGGATTGGTAGTTGATCGCCGCCCAGAAGGCGAAGCGTTTGGTCATCATCTCGCGGATATCGTTGGCCGGATCGGCCTTGACGTACTCGGGCGAGAACAGCGCCATGTAGGCTTCGAGGTTTTTGTTGTTGAGATGGGCCTCGCGGGCGTCGAGCGTGGCGACGACGCCGTCGTAATCGTCGGCGCAGCCGGACGCCGACAGCGCCACCACGATTGCGACGAGCAAAAAAAGGCTATTTGAGCTGGGCCTCCAGATCCTTGGCCTTGCCGGCATACTCTCCCTCGGGGAATTTGTTCAACAACTGACGCACGTAACGCTGCGCCTCCTCGTCCTCGTCGAGGTTGTGGAGGCAGCGGGCGGCGTTGTAGAGCGCTTCTTCGTAATATTCGGTGTCCGAGAACAGGCGGATGATCCGCTCCCAGCGCTTGAAGGAGGCGTAGTACTCCTTGTCGCGCCAGTAGTGGCGGGCCACATAGCGCTCGCGCTTGGCCAGGTCGTATCGCACTTCGCCGAGCTTTTCCTGCGCTTCGGCAAGGTACTCGCTATCGGGATAGCGGCTGACCACGCGCGCGAAGTTCTGCTCGGCGCGCGAGGTGAACGACTGGTCGCGATCGATGGCCAGCTTCTCTTTGTAGTTGCACATGCCCAGACGGAAATAAACGTGGTCGATGTTTTCGTGATTCGGATGGCGCTGGGCGAAGGCTTCGTAGGCCGCTTCGGCCTCAATCCACCGCCGCTTGTTGAAGTTCGCGTCGGCGATGTGCAACTCGGCGTTGGTGACGTACATCGAAAACGGATACAGGTCGATCAGCGCCTCGTAGGCGTCGATCGCGTCCTGGTAATCCTTCTTTTCGAATTCCGCCTGACCGTACTCATAGATCTGTTGTGCGGACATTTCTTCAAATTTCGGTCCGCAGGACCCCACAAGAAGCGCGCAGATACAAATCAGGCAATAACCTGATAATACAAAGAAAAATCGGCTTTGCCGCAACATTAAGAAACCCCCGAGTTTCGTTTATGTTATAATGGGTTAGCTCAACATATGTCAAGCAATACTTTCAATTAATCTTCTAATTTCACCTTATTGCAGAACAACCGTTCGAGCGCGAAATCCACACTGCGCCCCATTGACGAAGGGGGTAGTTTGGCAGAAATCGCGCGTAAAACAAGGGGAGAAAAACCGCTGGATATCGAAATGTTAGCGGCCGACATCCGTTCTATGGAACCTAAAAGGGGCAATTGCTTTTTCGCGTCAAATCGCGTTCAATCGTCCGGTTGGTTTTTTTTTCGATGGACAAGGCTGCCGAAAAAAAATGAAGCGACTGTCAAGATTGTTGTTTTTCGTTTTGCTGCTCGTGGCGCTGAGTCTGCCGGCCTGCGAACGGGCCGAGCCGCGTCCGGAAGCACCGAAGGCGGAGCAGAATTTCGTTCAACTCAACCTGTTGGACAATCCGGACAACGCCTCGTTGATCGGCGCGTTGACGCGCAACAATCAGCGGCATCTGCTCAAGCTGATCACCGTGGGCAACGAAACCACCGAGGGCGTGAGCGCGCCGGTGCCTTCGGCGATCACGATGCGCTGCCGCATTCCCGCGCACGCGAACCTGCATTTCGCGCACGCGTTGCAGGGGTACAATCCCAACATTTCGAACGTGAAGATCGCCTTCGTGGTGTACGCGGCGACGGCCGACGAAAACGTGCGGACGATTTACCGGCGCACGTTGGAAAGCCAACCCGACGACGGCAACCAATGGACGCACGCGCGCGTGCCGCTGGACGCCTTCGGCGGGCAGGTCGTCGATTTGATTTTCCAGGTGCTGCCCGAGCCGGAATCGTTCGGCGCGCCGCCGGCGCCCTTCGAAGGATTGCCGGTGTGGGGCGGCATCCGCTTGTTGGCGCAGCCGGACGCCGAGTCGGCGGCGAAGCCGAATTTCCTGTGGATCGTCATCGACGCGTTGCGGGCCGACCACGTGGGCGCGTACGGCTACGAGCGCAACACCACGCCGCACATCGACGCCTTCGCCGCGCGGGGAACGGTTTTCGAGAATGCGTTCAGCCACGCGCCGTGGACGCGCGCTTCGGTGGCGTCGATGATGCTGTCGAACTATCCGCACGAGATTTGCGCGACCGGTTGCGAAGGCAACGATTTCAAGATCCCGGTGCAGTTGCCGACGCTGCCGGGCGTGATGCACGAGGCGGGCTATCGCACGCTGGCGCTGATCGACAATCCGATGCTCAGCCCGTCGTTCACCTTCGGGCGCGGCTTCGACCAGTTGCGCGAAATCCTCGACCCCGATTTCCCCGGCACGCTCGCCCAATGGCTGGACATGAAAACCAAAGGCGTGCCGTTTTTCGCCTATCTGCACTTCTTCGGCGTGCACATGCCCTACACGTACCAGGAGAAATTTTATGCCCCATTCGTCGACGCGGCGTCGGCGAAGTTCGTGATCGACAAGTTCGATCGCAGCTATATGGAAATGCATCCGCCGCAGGGACAGAGTCTGGCGAATCTGATCGGCAGCTACGACGGCCAATTGGCGAGCATCGACGCTCTGATCGGTCTGGTCTGGGAGGAACTGCGCGCGCGGAATCTGGATAAAAATACGTACCTGATCATCACCTCGGACCATGGCGAGGAGTTCGGCGATCACGGCGGCTTCGAACACGGGCACACGCTGTACGACGAATTGCTGCACGTGCCGCTGATCCTGGTTTCGCCTTATGAGAAGACGGCGCGCCGCGACACCAAGCTCGTGGGGTTGATGGACGTGGCGCCGACCATCCTGGAGCTGGCGGGCGTCGTCGTGCCGCCTCACTTCATGGGCCGGTCGCTGCCGGCGGCCGACAACGGAGAAGACCGCATCGTGCTCAGCGAAAACTTGCTGTACGGCAGCCCGGCGACCTCGCTGCGCAGTCAAAGCCTGAAGTACGTCTTTTCGCATCTGAATAAAGAAGAGAAGATTTACGATCTGCTGACCGATCCGGGCGAGACGAAAAACCTCGCGGACGATCCGAACGTGTTGAGCGCCGGGCGCGATCTATACGCCGCGTTCGACGCGCAGATGAATAAAAAACAGAATCGGCAGTTCATCAATCTGATCTGCCTGTCTAAAAAGCCGCGCAACTGGGAGATCGTTTACCGCGCCGACCGCGAGTTCGCGCCGGTCGTTTCCTCGGCCACGCACTCGTTCCAATGGCGCCGCCCCAAGGCCATGCAACCGGGTAGGCTGGCGTTCACCACCGAGGAAAAAAAGCCTTTCCATCTCGCCTTTCCGCTGCAGGGCTCGCTGAACCTGCGCGGGCTGGACATTCGCATCGACGGTCTGCGCCTGACCGCGCAGCAGTTGGTCGTGCCGCAGGAGGCGCGCGGTCTCAAACCCGCGGACCTGTTCAACGAACTGCTGACGCCCGACACCTTGCGCCTGCTGCGGGCGACGCGCACGCCGGCGCTGCCCGAGCCCCTGCCCGAAGCGGTGTTGGTGTTGTGGGTGGAATCGGCGATCACGTCGCGCGGCGCCAAGCAGGTCGACGAGCTGCGCGACCGCCTGCGTTCCATCGGCTATTTGCAGTAAGCGTTATCCTTCCAGGCGCGCGATCGCCGCGAGCAGAATCCTGCCCGCCGTGGCCATGTGCTGTTCGCGCAGCAGGTCGGGCGCGTCGCCGGCGGTGTGCACCTTGCGCGAATAATCGCCATGGAACATCAAGGTCACCGCGCTCAGGCCCGCTTCGAGCAACGGGATGTGATCGGCTTCGCCGCCGACGATCCGGCTGAGCGTCTTGGCTGTGACGCCCGCGTCGGCCGCCGCCGCCTTCGCCAGTTCGACGGCCCGCGCGGCCGTGGCGGTCTGATTGCCGGTCGGCCCGGCGCCGGTGGCCAGCCACAACTTGCTCGCGCCGCCCACGCCTTCCAGATTGAGGAAGGTCGCGTTTTTCCACTCCGGATCGGCCGCCATCTCCCGCGCCAGCGCGAGGCCCCCGGCCAGGCCCAGTTCCTCGGCGCCGGTGAAGACCAGACGCACGGCCACGCCCCGGGGCGGATCGGCCGCGAGGGCGCGCGCGGTTTCGAGCATCACCGCGCAACTGCCCGCGTCGTCGGTCGCGCCGGGCGAGCGGTTCTCGACGGTGAGGGTCAGCAACACGATGCCGCCGACGAGCGCGGCCAGCCAGACGATTTTCCACAGCCAGCCGCCCGCGGCGAGCCAGACGGGCCAGACGGCGGCGGGCAACAGAGCGATCGGCAGCACGAACACGCCCAGGGCGAACAACAACGAACAGACGATGCGCACGACGATGGACATGTTTTGACTTTTCGTGTCGGTGTGCGCGGACAGCACCACGCGGTGTTTGATCTCGCCCGCGTGCGGCAGGTCGGCCACAAGGTTCGCGCTGTGCAGGCTCGCGCGGGCGTGACGGATCAGCGCGGTGTGCCGACGGTATTCGTCGCTGCGATCCTCGAGCATGTGCGCCGCCGCGCGGCGGTAGGTCGCCCACAGCCGGCGGGCGATCAGCGGCAGGGCGAGGCCGGCCAGCGCGCCCAGGCGCGGCCAGGCCGCCAGCACGAGCGCCTGGACGATCAGCAGCGCGACGCCCACGCCGATCATGTTTTTAAGGATGCCGAAGGCGAGCGCCGGGTAGAACGAGAACGGACGCTCCTCGACGGCCAGGTCGATGTCCAGCAGCTTGTTTTTGATCAGTTCGCGTGCGCGTACTTCGTCGGGCGTGCCGACCAGGCGCGGAAAGGAAAGCTCGCGACCGTCGGCGACGGCGCGGGCGGCGTCGAATGAGCGCATGTTCTCCCCCAGGCGGTTAATGGCGCGATTGTAAAGGCCCGGCGGTGCGAAGGCAAATCGGGTTTTGGCCGGGCGGCGCATTTTTCCCCGGGAAATATGATTGATTATTTGCCGATCGGGTGCGGTTTGTGGTATAGACTATTGTTTCGGCACGAAAGCGCAGGCCCACCGGTTGTTAACAGTGTGAGCTTGAACCTTTTCGCAGTAACAGTATGGAGTTTTACCATGAAAGCACGGACAATCGTCATGCTCTGCCTGATCGCGATCCTTGCGCTGCCGGCGTTGGCGTCGGCCGAGTGGGTGGTCGAGACGATCTTTTCGCAGGGCGATCAGGGACAGTATGCGTCGATCGCTTTGGACAGCGAAGGCATGCCGCACGCGGCCTGGTTCGACGCTTCGAACGCCTGGCTCAAGTACGGCTACCGCGACTTCGACGGCTGGCACGTCGAAACGGTCGACACCGGCGACGCGGGCCGCTACGCGTCGATCGCCATCAACCCGGCGACCGACATGCCGGCCATCGCCTACGAAGACGACGGCGACTGCAAATACGCCTCCTACAGCGAGTCGGACGGCTGGAGCATCGAAGTCGTCGCCTACGACGAGGACGACAACGAGGGCGTCTGGGCCGATCTGGCGTTTAAATCCGACGGCACGCCGTACATCTCTTACAACTACGACAACGGCGCGTTCCACACGATCGGCGTGAACGTCGTCTGGAAGACCGTCTCCGGTTGGAGCGGCCACCGCCTGGATTCCTACACCTGGCCGATGCCGATGGGCAACTACACGGCGATCGCCATGTCCACGGCCGACTACCCGCAGATCGCCTACCGCGATGAATTCACCGCCTTCGAACACCAGAAGTTCGGCTGGCAGGACGGCAGCGGCTGGCACACCGAAGACGCGATCACGCTGGACCACACCGGCGAATACGCGGACATCGCGGTGGACACGGGCGACAACATCTACATCAGCGGTTTCGACTACACAACCCTGGGCGACAACTGCGCCTGCGTGATCGACAAGGTCGGCGGCTCATGGGACAAGGAAGAAATCGAGTGCGGCAGCGACTATGACGACTTCGGCAAATGGACCTCGATCGCCATCGACTCGACCGGCTATCCGCACGTGACCTATCACGGCTCCAGCGACCTGCGTTACGCCGTGCAGTCGCCGGACAAGGGCTGGGACGTAACGATTCTCGACGACTCGGGCGTAACCGGCAAATGGACCGGCCTGGCGCTGGACGACATGGACAGCCCGCACATCATTTACTACAACGAAACCAACAAAGACGTGCTGTACATCTTCGACCTGTCCGCCCCGACCGTCACGGGCATCACGCCCGATACCGGCGCGAACACCGGCGCGCTGACCGACGTGGTCATCACCGGCTACTCGTTCCAGGGCAACTCGACGGTGACGCTGGTCAACGACCTGACCGACGAACAGATCAGCGGCACGAACGTGACGATCAATTCGATCAGCCAGCTCGTGGTCGACTTCGACCTGACCGGCGCGACCCCCGGCCTGTGGGACGTGCAGGTGACCAACTCCGCGGGCACGGGCACGCTGACCGACGGCTTCGAAGTGACCACGCTGCCGGTCGAACTGGCCTCGATCGATCCGGAAGAAGGCGCCAACGACAACGCGGCGTTCGTCATGACGCTGACCGGCAATTACTTCACTCCCGACACGACCGTGTCGCTGCTGGGCGCGGGCGAGGATGAGATCGTCGCCGATGCGGTGACCTTCAATTCGCTCACCGAGATCGAAGCGACCTTCGACCTGCAAGACGCGGCCATCGGCGATTACGACGTGGAAGTGGAAACCGATTTCGGCGCCGACACGCTCGCCGAATCCTTCGAGATCGTCTGCGGCGAACCGGTCGCCGACTTCTCCGGCCTGCCCCGCACCGGCCCCGCGCCGCTGGCGGTGCAGTTCAGCGACGATTCGACCGAATGGGACGACTGTGAAATCGTCTCCTGGGAATGGGACTTCGGCGACGGCGAGACCTCGACGGACGCCAACCCGACCCACACCTATCAGGACGAAGGCAAATACACGGTCAGCCTGACGGTCACCTCGGCCGGCGGCGACAACGAAAAAGTGAAGTTCAACTACATCACCGTCAACAACGCGGTGGACGACGACACGACCGACGACGATGTGGTCGATGACGACACCGCCGACGACGACGAAGCCGACGACGACGCGGTCGATGACGACGAAGCCGACGACGACGACATGTTGCCCGGCGACGACGACACCGACGGCGCCCGCGAAGGCGACGACGACGACGATGACGGCTGCGGCTGTTAAACGGAACGCTGTACGGGAGATTCTCTTATAATTTCCCGTAGTTGACCGACAAGAACCGCGAACCGCCCTCCACTTCGGTGGGGGGCGGTTTTTTTCACGGACAAAAATCCGACACAGTATAAGCTGTTTTTGGTATAATTTTGTACAAGTTGTCCACATGGGAAAAACGATTATCGCTCATTGGGTGTATGGAGATTCTGAATTTGCATGATGAATAAATAAGAGGAGTTTTCATGTCCCAAACCAACAAACCGAAAACGAGAGTAGGTAAATATTATTTTTTTTGTATCCTCGTGTTTTTCTTTCTTTTCCCGCTAACTCTGATTTTATTTTCCGACTTTGCGTTTCCACCAACTTACTCATCAG
The DNA here is from genome assembly GCA_937967875.1 of uncultured Pseudomonadota bacterium. Taxonomy (GTDB): domain Bacteria; phylum Lernaellota; class Lernaellaia; order Lernaellales; family Lernaellaceae; genus CALBTQ01. Next base: position 738 of record CALBTQ010000789.1, on the reverse strand, counting down.
ACAATAGCCTGAAACACCCACGTCTGATTGATCAATTGTTATCGTTCAATATGATGCAGTTGAATCTGCCGGAGCAAGCCGAGTGGAGTAGTGTTGTATTAGATTATCGTCTGGAGGAAGCAGAGGCGATTCATTTCATTTTTCACCATACAAACAATGAAATACAATTCCTGCGGTTGAGCCGGTTACCGGAAATCGATTCTTCAATAATCACAATAAACAATGGAAAAATAGTTGAAAAACATCTCTTGTCGAAACATATCATTCCGATCTCAGGCCAAATTCTTTTTAGTAAAAACAATAAAAATATTGAAATTTCAATAAATACTCGTCCAACGGCAACACTAGTATTACCAGTAAAGAGTGAAATTTTTGAGATCGTTCTTTTTCCGCCGAACTTAAACTTCATTCCTCAACGAGTTCAGATACGTGAAATCTATTCAGCCGATCGAACGTTGGTTCCAAAAACAACTATTATTGGATACATACGCCATCCACTTTTTTCAGCATTTATATCTTTGTTGATCTGCGTTTTTTTATTTTGGCTAGGCCGATTGAAATGGGATGTATTGTTTTTCCTGGACAACCACAAGCCAGTGTTGATGTATTTTGTGTTTAGTGATATTATTTTATGTTTTATGGCGATTTTATTCCATAAAGTATTTTACCTTGGAGTTTGGCCATTCATGCCTAGATCGGAAGAGCACACGTCTGAACTCCAGTCACCGAATACGATCT
>CALBTQ010000788.1 GCA_937967875.1 uncultured Pseudomonadota bacterium | reverse complement strand
CCACCGAGATCTACACTCTTTCCCTACACGACGCTCTTCCGATCTCGGGAGAGGGTGGAAGACGGCAGCGTGGACTCCTTCTCCCGGAAAAAGACCATAGCGCCCGACTAGATAATGTTTGGACCAACACATCTTTGGCTTCGCCAAAAATGTGGCACACGAGAAGGATGCCCTTTTGGTGTGCCATCGTTTTCGCCGTCAGGCGAAAGCTGTGGATGTGTTAAAAATTCTGTTGCAGGTTGCGTAGGGCGAGGGTGAATCCATCCAATAAAAACGGCACGGTGCGTTCGGCGAAGAAACACGAGTCGGCGTGGTAGGAGCCGGCTGCGTATTCGTCGGCGGCGACCAGGTAGCCGAGGTAGTCGTTGGCCGGCGCGACGACCAGGCAGGTCGAGCCGGCGGGGCAGAGCGTTTTGATTTGCTCGCCGACGGCGGCGGTCGGTTCGCCGGGCACGGCGAAGAGCACGAGATCGCCCAAGCGCATCGTTTGCAACACGACGTTTTCGCTGAGCAGGAAGGCTTTGCGCAGCGGGCCGAACATGCGCGCGCCATAATAGAAGCGCAGCAGGATCGGCGGCGGAATGCGGCGGGCGCTGAAGCCGCCGACCGCGGAAACGTGCATCGCTTGCGCCTTGTCGAGCAAGGCATCGGCGTGTCGGGCCACGGCGCGGCCGTAGTCGTTCATGCGTTGTTGTTCGTCGGCCGGATCGCCCCAGTGCTGGCGCGGCGATGCGACGTCGCCGAGCGCGCCGTTGAGCAACATCGTCGAACCGTGGCGCTTGCTTAGAGCGGCGCACATGACGCCGGGCCATTCGGCGCTGTAGCTCAAGTTGGCGGGCGAGAGGATCGTCGGGTGCGCGGTGTAATGCACCAGCGCGCCGCGCGGGGCGCCGGCGGGATCGGTAACGCGCAGCACGGTCATCGTTTCGTCGGTGGGGAAGGCGTCGGGTCGCGGCGCGTTGTCGGTCCAGCGGCCGGAGTCCATGTCGTAGGCCGGCTCGCGGCGGTTGCGGTTGAGGCCGGGCAGCTTGGTTTGCGCGACGTGCAGGCGCGCCGGTTGCAGATCGGCGTAGGCTTGCTCGACGGCGCGCACGACGCCGGTGACGGTCCATTCGAAACGTTGCCTGTCGTAGTCGCCGAAATAATGCTCGATAAGCGAGCGGCGGTCGTAGTTGGCGTAACCCGAGTGCGTGTGGGTGGCGGTCAGCAGCAGGTTGTGGTCGTTGAAACCCAACGCGCGCAGGCGCGAGACGGCCACGTCGCGCACGTCGGCGGTGACCATCAGCAGATCGACCGCGACGAGGCCGACCACATGCCCGGCGCGATCGCGCACGACCGTCGCCCGCGCGTACAACGGGTCGAGCACGCCGGTCGCCGAGGCGTTTTCACGCGCGCCGTAGCCGTGCAATTGGCCGGGCGAAGCGGCCGGATCGGGGGTGATGTCGACGGTTGCGAAGCCGATTAAAAAATCCGCCCCCGGCGCGAAACCGGGGGCGGCGGTGGTCGGCTGATTTTCCTGCGCCCCCGCCCAGAGGGCGAGGACGGCGATCAGGGCGGCGGTCAGCGCGAGGGCCGGACGCCGCCGCATGGCTTATAGATCCAGGTCGGTCATCAGCTCGTCGACGATGTACAGTTTCTCGATGATGGTTTGCAGCACTTCGCGGAACGAGTTTTTCTCCGGCTCGTAGCTGGGCTTGCTGATGTCGATTTTGCCTTCGGGGAACCAGGCGTCGAGCAGATCGATAATGAAGTCCAGCGCGCCGAGGTTGAAGCTTTTGAGCAAGGTGGTCGTTTCCTGCTGTACGGACTGGTCCACCGTGCT
>CALBTQ010000787.1 GCA_937967875.1 uncultured Pseudomonadota bacterium | reverse complement strand
CATCGTCACCGGTGTCGTTGTCATCGCCGGTGTCATTGTCGTCATCATCGTCGTCGGATGGGTCGTTATCGTCGTCGTTGTCGTCGTCATCGTCGTCGCAAGCGCAGCCGAGCGCCGATACTGTCGAAATAAGCATGATGAGTAAAATGAAAATTAAATAATTTTCGTTCTTCATTTTCTCCTCCCCTCATTTTCTTGAGCCGTTGGTTACGGCGATGGAAAAGACGTCAAATTCCTGCAAGTTTTCTTTTCTGTTTCAAAAATTGCGTACCTCAATCCGAATGTCAATATGAAATGGTTTTATTGCGCGGATGCATCGTCAAGCGCATCATCCTTTGGCATAATGCGGGCAAACCGCTAACCGTGAGGCTGCGATGAAGCGCGACGCCTGGTTGACTCTTCTAAGCGATGCTGTGGCGCAACTCGAAACGTGGGAAGCGCAATGGCCGGAGCATCAATGCGAAACGGTTTCCGATGAAATGATCGCCGCCATGCATGAGTTGGCCGACCGTTTGCGCGAGAATTATCCGTTCTTCCACCCCTGCTATGCCGGGCAGATGCTCAAACCGCCGCACCCGGCAGCTTGGGCGGCTTATGCGTTGACGATGTTGATCAATCCGAACAACCACGCCCTCGATGGCGGACCGGCGACGGCGAAGCTGGAAACCCAGGCCGTGGCGCAACTGGCGGCCATGCTCGGTTTTCCCGCCGCGCCCGCCGGGTACCTCGGGCATCTGGCCAGCAGCGGGACGATCGCCAATCTCGAAGCGCTGTGGATCGCGCGCGCATCGCATCCGGGAAAGAAGATCGCCTTCGGCGTGAATGCACATTACACACATGAGCGCATGTGTCGCGTGCTGGGTGTCGAGGGAGTGAAGTTGCCGACCGACGATCGCGGCCGGTTGGCGGTCGATGCGCTGGCCCGGCGATTGTCCGAAGGCGATATCGGCACGGTGGTGGTGACGTTGGGCACGACCGGCCTGGGAGCTATCGATCCGCTGGAAGAGATTCTTCCGCTTGCCCGGCGCTACGATGTGCGCGTTCATGTCGACGCGGCTTACGGCGGATTTTTCGCCCTGCTGGCCCAACGCACGCCGCCGGCGATCAATGCCGCGCCTTTTCAAGCGATCGCCCGGGCCGACAGCGTGGTGCTCGATCCGCACAAGCACGGATTGCAACCCTATGGTTGCGGGTGCGTGCTTTTCGCCGACCCGGCCGTCGGGCGCTTTTATCGGCACGACAGTCCGTACACGTATTTTACTTCCGGCGATTTGCACCTGGGCGAAATTTCGCTCGAATGTTCGCGGGCCGGAGCGGCCGCCGCCGCATTGTGGACGACTCTGCACGCCGTTGAGCTGTCGCCGCATGCCGGCTTGGGGGAGATGCTGGCGGCCGGTCGTCGCGCCACGTTGGCTTGGGCGGAGGCGATCGAACGAAGCGAAGTGCTGCACCTTGTCTGCGAACCGGAAACCGACATTCTTTGTTTCGCGCCGTTCCGATCGGGGCGGACGGTGACGGCCTCGCAAATCAGCGGTTGGAGCGAGCGGTTGTTCGCACGTGCGATGGAGCCGGGCGAACGCAATGTTTATCTGGCGAAATATAAAATGGAACGCGCCATGTTGGCGTCGCGTTGGCCGCACGTGCACTGGGACGATGAGCACGTGACCGTGTTGCGCAGCGTGGTCATGAAGCCGGAACATGAACCATGGTGGTCCGAATTGCATAAAACGGTATCGATGTTGGCGAATAAGATACTTGTTGAGTGAACGATGGCAAAACAAACCGATCTTGGTCAATCACTCACAATCTATGACATCGCCGGTGCGGTCATATACCCAGGGAGAGCCGGTAAGCCCTGAGTCATCAACTTGCATTACATCATCGTAAACGACTTCCGGCCGACCGTCGCCGGTCGAGCTGGTGAACGTCACCAAACCCTCATAACGCAAACACCCATTAATATGTCGCGCAAAAAGGCCAAAGGCCGGATATTTGCCGAAGTTGTTGGCATCCGGATACTGGGCTTCTCGTTCCGGCACAAAACGATCCTTCTCCTCCTCTGTGCCGCCCTCGGAAGAATTGATGGAAATATTATTCAATGTTACAGCGTCAATTTTTTTCTCGGGAATGCCTTGGATAGAAGCGGTCAGGGAAGCGTCATCAACGATGATATTGCTGAGGATGATGTTGTCGATTGTGCCCGGTGCGGATAAATCTCCTCGTAAGCGACGCTGTAGACGTACAAAAAACGGGGCTTGGACAGCGCTCATGTGAATGTTGTCAACGGTAATATTGTGGAGGTTTGCGCCGTCGTCGGTGATGATGGCGACGCCGGAAATACAGCGCGTCCCGGGATTGCTGTCTACCGAGGCGCGAATGGTCGAGTCGCGAAATTCAATGTCATGGAAATCGCGTTCAGTCTCGGTGCCGATTTTAAACCCGTTCGCCCAACCGGCCAACAAACAGTCGTGCACTGAAATGTTGTATGATTCGCGCCGCCATTGATCATCACCGTTTTTCAGAGCCACACAGTCGTCTCCGGTTTCGATGTCGCAATGCGAGATTTCAATGTCGTGACAGCCTTCGAGGTCGATTCCGTCGGTATTCGGGCTGATGTAATTATTGCCCACCGTGTTGCGGATCGTCACGTTTTCAATCAGGGCTTGGTCACATGCTAATAAATGCAAGGTCCATTTAGGCGACTGCCGTAATGTAATATCGCGAATCACTATCTGGCGACTGTCGATCAGCTTGATCAGTCGACTTGGGCGCCATAAGCCAAGCAGGTTGCGTTTCCACCAAAATGGGCCGTTTCCGTCAATGCCCCCATCGCCTTCGATAACGATGTTGTTCACTCCTTCGGCGAGCAGCAAAACTTCTGTGGGATAGTCGTTTTTATCGGTCGAACCGAGCAAAGTGGCCCCGGATTGAAGGTCAAGAGTGATGTTTGACCGTAGATTGAGCGAGCCGGAATAATAGACGCCGGCGGACAATAAAACACGACCTCCTCCTTGGGATGAACAATCGTCAATGGCTGCTTGAATTGAACTTGTGTCCAACGTGACGCCATCGCCTGAAGCTCCGTAATCTCTTACAGCACATACCGTTTCAGGACTGCCGTCATCATTGTCATCGTCTACCGAATCGTCATCGACGATGTTGTCGTCGCTTGTATCGTCGTCAATCTGGTAATCGTCATCGTTATCGTCTGAAACCTTATTGCATGAGAATGCAGCACTCAGTACGATGAGACATGCAATAATGGTCATCGTAATAAATTGTTTCATGTACGTTTCTCCAAGCAAGCGTTTTCGATTTTAATATGGATAGGCAAATGAGGAAATAGAGTTATCCTGCTTTTTTCCCATTCGGTATCCGCACATGTTTCAATGGTATCGAAACGAGATAGGCAAAACCGGCCAGGACAATGATCGTTGCGCCGCTGGGCAGATCCGCGCCGTAGCTGAAGGCCAGACCGCCGGTGGTCAAGATCATGCTGACAACGATCGCCAGGAGCATCGTCTGCCACAGGCTGCGGCTGAGATTCGCCGCCATCGCCACCGGCAACGTGAGTAGGGCGATGACCATGATGATTCCGACGACCGAAACCAACAGCACCACGGTCAGCGCGGTCAGCACCAACAGCAGCAGGTAGAAGAATTCGACGTTCACCCCGCGCAGACGCGCGAATTCCTCGTCGAAGCAAACAGCGGTGAAGTGGTGGTAGTAGGCGAAGGCGATCGCCACGACGATCAGGTCGAGTCCGGCGATCAGCCACAGTTCTTTCGGCGAGACGATCAGGATGTTGCCAAACAGGTAACTCATCAGGTTTTGATCGAAGCCGGGCGTTTTGGCGATGAACAAAATTCCCACGGCCATGCCGATCGCCCAAATTGCGCCGATGACCGTGTCTTCGCGCTGCCGCGCCTTGAGGCTGACCACGCCGATGAGCAACGCGGAGAAAATGCCCGCCGCCACCGCGCCATGGAACGGATGGAGGAACGTCCAGCCGTAGACTTTGTTCAAATACAGCGCCAGGCCCATGCCGCCCAGCACCGAATGCGCGATGCCGCCGGCCAGGTAGGTGATGCGCCGCACGACCACGTAAGTGCCGACCACGCCGCAAGCCACGCTGGCCAACAGGCCGGTCAGCAGTGCATATTGCAGGAATTCGAAACGGCCCAAATCGGTGAAAAATTGCATCAACATTTCACCTCGCGGCCGTTCCGGTGTTGGTCGTGCAAAATCACGCGCATGTCGCGCCCGTAAAATTCCGCACCCATTTCCACAGGCACGTCGCCGGTCGGATGCACGACTACCTTGCGGTTGACGCACACCACGCGATTGACGAAGGACGACACGAAATTCAGATCGTGCGAGACCATCAGAATGGTCAGATTTTTATTCAGTCGATGCAGCAGCCGGTAAAGATCATGTTCGGCGGCCGGATCGAGGTTGGCGGTCGGTTCGTCAAGAATCAGCAAATCGGGATTGGTCACCAGCGCGCGGGCGATCAGTACGCGTTTACGCTGTCCGCCCGACAGGGCGCCGAACGGGCGTGTGAGATAATCCTGCAGATCGACTTCGGTTAAAGCCTTGAGCACCGCTTCGCGGTCGCGCCGGTTATAACGGCCGAACCAGCGATGCTCGTGCAGCCGGCCGGTGAGCACCACGTCCTGCACGGTGATGGGGAAATGTGGGTCGAAGTCGGTATGCTGCGGCATGTAACCGATGCGCGCCCGCGTGCGGTCGGGCGTGCGGCCCATCACCGCCACCGAACCGCGTTGCGGTTTGAGCAGACCGAGAATCAACTTGAGTAACGTTGTTTTTCCGCCGCCGTTGGGACCCACGATGGTTACGAAGTCGCGTACGTCGATGTTGAGATTGACGTCGCGCAGCACCGTTTCGCCGTTGTAAGCGAAGTGCAGGTCGGTGATGGTGACGGCCGGGGTTTGTTCGATCATGGAATGGCCTCCGCGATGGCCGTCGCCATTTTGCGCAGGTTGTTGAGGTAATCTTTCGACAGCGGATCCAGCGCTACGACGACGCCGCCGATCGACGCGGCGATCGTGCGCGCCGTTTCCTGCGAGAATTGAGGTTGCACGAAAATCACTTTGACCTTTTCCCGCTTGGCCCGGTCGATCCATGCGGCGAGTTGCTTCGCGTTCGGACTCTTTCCCTCGGCCTCCACCGCGATTTGATTCAGTCCGTATGCGCCCGCAAAGTAACCGTACGCCGGATGAAACACCATGAACGAGCGCCCTTTGTACGGCTTGAGTTGGGCGGTCAGATCGTGATGAAGCTGATCCAGGTCGGCCGCCAGTTTTTGCAGGTTGGCGCGGAACGTTTCGGCCAATTGCGGCCGTAACCGCACCAGTTCGTCGGTCATCGTGAAGGACATGATGCGCGCCTTTTGCGGATCGAGCCAGATGTGCGGATCGATGTTGAAGTCCGGTCGATGCCCGTCGTGGTGGTGCTCCTCGCTGCCGCGCAGGGAAATGCCGCGCTGCGATTCGACCACGTTCAGGTCTTTGAACGATCGTTTGATTTTCTCCATCAGGCGATGCTCGAAGGGCACGCCGATCGAGAAATAGACATCGGCCTGCGCCAATTGAGTCATTTGCTTGGGCGAGGGTTCGTACGTTTCCGGCGACTGCCCCGGTCCAACCAGAACCTGCACGTTCACTTCCGGCCCGCCGATACGCTCGATGAAATACGCCTGCGGAATGATGCTGACGAACACGTTCACCTTCGCCCAGGCCGCCGGGGCCGTCGCGATCACCAGAAGCAAAGCCAAAAGAATCCGCTTCATCGTTTACCTCACACTTTATGCCGCTTGCGCCGGCTGTCGCAGACCAAGTGCAATTCGTGACATTCCTGGCACTCGATCAATTGATGATGTTTGGCGAAATCTTCCCAATGTTTTTTCTGTTCGGGCGACAACACGCCGGTGCCCTGGCACAACGGGCAGACGTTGTTCAGTGCGGTCTTGATCGCGTTGCGGATAAATTCCGAACGGTTGGGCACCTGGCGCAACTCCGCGAGCAACGCCTGATCGACCTTGAAGGTGACGATCTCGTCTTTCTGCGGTTTCATGAATCGTCGTCCTTGTGTTGGTAGTACAAAGTATTTCTTTTTTATTAATAATTCGTATTACCAAATTGTCAAACCGCGTGTCCGTTGTTAAACTGAAATCGTTTGGCTGATAGAGCCGAGGAACGTCGATGCACAGCGAATCCGAATCAGGGCAAAAACAGCCGGGGAAAATCCGCCGCTGGTTTTCCGCGATGAAGTTTTATCTGTTGAGCTGGCTGTCGGTGACCGGCTTGACCGCCACCACCTCCGTTTGCCCGGTATGCGGACAAGCGGGCTGTCCGGTGGGATTGGGGCAGGCCGCCGGTTTGGGATTGGTCGCGACGCTTGTTCTGGGGTTGTTGGTTAAATTGGGTCTGGCCAAACCGAAAACGACTGAGGCCTCGTCGACCGAACATCATCATCCGCCCCACGCTTAATCCGTTATTGCCAGTCACCCCGCTACACGTTAAAGTTCCCTGTCGTTTACACAAGGATGAACGCGAAGGAGAATCTCATGCCGCGCCAAAAGTCGACCACGATCAATGAAGAAGCCTACGTCCAAGAGTTGATTTCGCGCATTGTCGCCGAATGCCCGCGCCGCCAGCCGACCAGCCCCGACGAGCGCAAGGCGCAGGAAATCATGCAAGCCGAATTCGCCAAGCTTGATTTGGATTCCTATTTCCATGACTTCAAGTTCAACGACAGTCTGTACAAAAACATGGCGCTGCACTTCGGCCTGGGCACGTT
>CALBTQ010000786.1 GCA_937967875.1 uncultured Pseudomonadota bacterium | reverse complement strand
ACGATTCGGATGCCTGTCAACGAATCAACCAAATTGTAAATTAATTGACTTGAATTGTTAGGGCGACAATCAGGCTTGCGCGGTCAGGGGAAAGCGAAAGGCTTGCGGCAAATCGGGGAAGGGGCCGCGCACGAACAACTCGGACGAAACATCGACTTGGGCCATGGGAGCGTCGATCCCCAGCAAATCGGGCGTAAAGGCATAAACAACCTTGGTGATTTGCGGTGCGCCGATGGCCGGATAAATTTCTTCGAATGAAGGAATATGCCGCCCGATCACGTCGATCAGATGCAGCGTTTCGCCCGATGCATAGGCGATGATCGCGACGTCGAGGTTATCCAGGTAATACAGGTGTTGTGGGTGACCGACCGCCGCGTGAAACATCAACAACCAACTCTGTCGATAAACGCCGACTTGAGCGGACACGGCGGTGCGCTCCTCAGCCAGGCGATGCAGCAGTTCACGATCTTCGGTGTGCTCGATATCCAAACGGCGGGTAGAAACACGCGGTGAGGTGCACGCCGGAACGTCGGAACTGAAACGGTGTTCATGCATGGGGCGAAAGCCGAACTGCTGGTAAAAGGTCGGCGCCGTCTCATTGGCGAAGAGAAAGAAAAGTGAGCGTTCGTTCTCCCAATATTCATTGACCTTTTGCATCAATATTCGGATCAATCCGCGACGTCGATATGCCGGATCGCTGGCGACGGTCCCGATTTGCACGGCCTTATGCTCACGACCGTCGAGCAGAAGATTCATCGCCGAGGCTGAGACGTTGGCGACGACTTGCCCCTCATGAAAGAAAGAAAAGGGTTTGTATTCGGGGTAGGCGTAACCGAGGTCGTTCCACGGAGAAAAATCCAATCCGCCAAATATCTTGCCGACGAAGGTGTTGAGGGCACGCCGGCCCTCCGGCTCATGATAATAGTCGCAGCGATAAATCAGTTTTTTTTTATCGTCTTCCGGACTCATTTGGAAATCGTGTAGGTGTCGAAAATGTTGCCGTCCAGATCGATGGCGTCGATTCTCATTGTCGAGTCGTCGACCGAGACGTTCACGAAGTGGTGTATCGCTTGATAAACCGTGATGTGCTCGACGTCGCGCGCCCAGGAATCCAACCCGCCGCCGGCGCCGCCGATGATGTAACTGGCCACGCCGTTGCGCAAACCGCGTTCGTAGTCGTGCGTGTGTCCGTTGAAATACACGTCGACATTATGCTGCTCCATCACCGGCACGGTGAACATGCGCACGTACCATTCACCGTCGTAACTGTCCCAGCCTTCGGTCCAGGGCGGCGTGTGGAAAAAGACGACACGGAAGTCCGCATTTTGCGCCGCGTCGGAGGACAACTCCTGCACCATGTATTTGTATTGCGGCGTGCCGGGGATGGCGATATGCCAAGTGTCCAGCGCCAGGCAGAGGAAGAACACGTTGCCCCATGTGAAGGAATAATAAGCCTTGTCGTCGTTGGGGAAGTGGAATGCGTCGAAGAAATTCGGCGCCAGCCCTTCGTGGTTGCCGATGGAAACATACAGCGGTGCTTCACGCCATAAATCTTCACCGGGGCCGAAGAGCTGCTGTTCGAAATCTTCCAAATGCCAGCCGTCGTCGACGATGTCGCCGACGGACATGGCCAACCAGGGATGTTTGTCGTACATCAACGCGGCGATTTCGGTGAATGTTTCCCAGCCATCCTGGTTGTCGCCAAAGCCGACGAAGTTGAACGGCGTGCCCGGCTGCGGCGCGGTACGGAACGAGGCGACCGTGGTTTCATCCAGGCAGGTGCGCGCTTTGTAAAAATATTCCGTCCCGGGTTCGAGCCCCTCGATCACCAGTTCGTGTTTGTCGGTGAAAGATTCGTCGTAGACGTACTCGCCGAGGTCTTCGGTTTCGCCCCATTCGACCAATGAATCGCCTTCTTGATCGGAACGCCACAACACGTGAATGCCGGTTTGCGTCGCCAACTGCAAGTAAGGCTGACGGGTGATCACCGCCGGGCAGTCGATCGGCGTGATGTCGTCGTCGCCGGTGTCATCATCATCGGTATCGTCGTCGATCGTGTCATCGTCGATCGTATCGTCGTCAATCGTGTCATCGTCATCATCATCGACGGAATCATCGTCACTGGAAACGTCATCATCGATATCGTCATCGTTTGTGTCGTCATCGCCGGCGTTGTCATCGTCGTTGTCGTCGTCATCGTCTCCGCAAGCGATCATTAACACCGGTAGAAGCATGAGAACGAGGAGCAGAAACCAACGAGGGGAGGAATTCATGTGCGTCTCCTTCAATGCGAAGTACGGCCGGACGTTCGCCATCGCGGCCGGACAGGCACTTTAATAGTGGTGTCGCCATTTGGCAAGTCAAGAAAGGATGCGATTATTCGGTGGCGCGATGCCGGGCGCGGAATGTCTCCAAGCTGACGTAAAGACACGGAATGAACACCAACGTAATCAGTGTCGAGGACAGCAATCCACCGATGATCACGCGCGCCAGCGGCGCCTGCATTTCGCTGCCTTCGCCGATGCCCAGGGCGACGGGCACCAGCGCTAGCGAGGTGGTCAGCGTGGTCATCAGAATCGGGCGCAGGCGGCGGCGTCCGCCTTCGGTGACGGCGGCCATCAATTCCATGCCGTGTTCGCGACGCAGCAGATTTATGTAATCGACCAACACGATGGCGTTGTTAACCACGACGCCGACTAAAACGATTGCGCCCAGGAAGGAATTCATATTGAGCGTCGTGCCGGTTATCAGGAGAGTCAAGATGATGCCGATCAGCGCGAAGGGAATCGACAACAACATGACCAGCGGGTGCAGCAACGATTCGAATAGCGAAGCCATGACCATGTAGACCAACGCGATGGCCAGGATCAGGCCGACCAACAATTGCGAAAATGTCTTTTGCTGTTCCTCGAATTCGCCGCCCATCGAAATGCTGAAACCCTCGGGTACGGGCAAGTCGTTCAAGGAATTGCGCACTTGATCGACGATCGATCCCAGGTCGACATCGGCGAAGCCGGCCGATACGGTGACGACGCGCTCCTGGTTCAACCGGCGAATGGATACCGGGCCTTCAGCTCGCTCGACCCGGGCCACATCGCCCAATTGAATGATGCGACCGTCGTTGGTCATCAGCGGCAATCGCTCCAACTGATCGGTGTGGTATCGATCGGATTCGCGCAAACGCACCAGAATGCGGAATTCGTCGCCGCCCTGGCGGAGGTAGGTCGCGCCGGCGCCGAGCAAATAGGTGGATAATTCCCGCCCGATGCCGCCGACGGTCAGGCCCAGGTCGGCCGCTTTAGCCGGATCGATCAGCACGACCGCTTCGCGGTTGCCTTCCTTGCGGTCGATGTCCACATCGGTTATGCCATCGACCTTTTCCATGCGGTTGGCGACTTGTTGCGCCAGCACCGAAGCGACGGCCAGATCATAACCGCGAATTTCCACCGAGAGGCGCTCACCGCCGCCGCGCAACATGCGGAATAAAAAGAAACCTTCGCTGGCGCGAATGCGCGGTTTGAAGTCAGGAATTTTACTCATCACCGGGCGCAGACCATTCGCCACTTCCTGGTCCGACCGCTTGCGTTGATTGGGATCGACCAACTTCAAGCGCACCGATACGCCGTTTTTTCCTGCCGTCGAATAATATCCCGGCGGGCCGGCGACGCCCATTACCGCTTCGGTTTCCCCCACCGCGGCTTTTGCCCGTTCGGACACTTCGTTGACGACCTCGATGGTTTTGTCCAACGGCGAACCGACCGGCAGTTCGGCGTCGATGCGGACATCTCCTTGATCGCCTTGCGGAATCAATTCCTGGCCGATAAAGGGAGCCAGCATGAGGCAGCCGATCAGCAAAACCAGGGCCGTCAGGTACACCAGACGCTTGTGGTGCAACGCCTTGTCCAACAAGCGACCATAGGCGTCCTGCAACCGGTTGAGCCAGGGGATTTCCTTACTGATGACTTTCGTGCGGCGACCGGTTAACGAGGCGAGCACCGGCACCAACGTCAAGGCGGCGAGCAGGGCGCAGATGAGGGCGAACGTAACCACAAACGCCATTTCCGAGAAGAAAATTCCGGCGAAGCCTTCTTGAAAAAGGACGGGAATGAAAATGCAAACGGTGGTGATCGTCGATGCGATGATCGCCGTAGATACTTGGCGGCTGCCGCGAATCGCCGCGCTGCGCCGCTCCATCCCCTGTTCGCGATAGCGTTGGATGTTTTCGAGCACGACGATTGCGTTGTCCACAATCATGCCGATGCCCAATGCGAGGCCGCCGAAGGTGATCATGTTCAGCGTGAAGTCGCCCAAGTACATCAGGGCGAAGGTGCCGATCACCGCGACCGGAATCGATACGGCGATGGTGAATGTGGCGCGTGCGGTGCGCAAGAAGAAAAACAAGACCAACAGCGCCAGCCCCGCGCCAAAGAGGATGCCCTGTTCGACGTTGTTGATGCTGTTTTTAATGTAGGTGGAAGTGTCGAACATCGGCTTGAGTTCGAGGTTGGGGTAATCGCGGTTGATCCGTTTGATTTCCGCCTGCACGCGATCGGCGACCTCGACCGTGTTGGCGCCGGACAATTTAGAGATCGAAAGGCGGATGCCCGGTTCGCCGTCGACGAAAACGGCGTTGACTGGTTCTTCGGATGAGTCGACCACTTCGGCGACATCACCGACCTTGATTAGTTGTCCGTCGCGCGCGGCCAAAACGACTTGGGCGATTTGCTCCACATCCTGGTATTCGCCCAGTGCGCGGATGATTACTTCCTTGCCTTGTTCGCGCATGTTGCCGGCCGAAATGTTGATGTTGTCGCGCGCCACAGCGGCGACGATATCCGCGGAGGTCAGACCGTACGCGGCCAGCCGGTCGATGTTAAGATTGACGTGAACCTCGCGTTTGTCGCCGCCGCGAATGTCCACCGACGCGACGCCGGGCACTCGTTCGAGCTGATAGTTGATGGTTTCGTCGGCGAACTGCCGTAACCGCCACGGCTCCATATCGCCCGACAGGGAAATCATCATGATCGGGAATGAGGACAAGTCGAATTTGAACACGACCGGCGCGTCGGCTTCCTCGGGCATATCGTCGCGAATGCGCTCGACGGCGGCACGCACGTCGTTGACCGCCGCTTCCAGCGAAGCGCCCCAGGAAAACTGCAACTGCACCCGGCTGCGGCCTTCGATGGAATAGGACTCGATGCGCTCGACGCCCTGCACGGTGCTGACCGCTTGCTCGATCGGCTCGGTCAGCAGCGTTTCGATTTCCTCGGGACCGACGCCCTGGTAGGTAGTGATGATCGACACCGAGGGAAAGTCGATCTCCGGCAGCATGTCGATAGACAAACGCAGAAACGAAACCAGGCCGATCAGCACGATGCCGACAAACACCATGAAGGTGGTGACCGGCCGATGAATGGCGCGCTCGGGAAGGCTCATTGCTGTTGTTCCTCGCCGCTTGCCGCCGGCGCGTCGGCGGAGGCCTTGGCTCCGTCTGTCGTTTGCACTTTCGCGCCGTCGCGCAGGAGATGCTGTCCTTCGACGATGATTTGATCCGTGTCGTTCAAGCCGCTAAGCACTTCGCCGCGATCACCCTGGCGATGGCCGATGCGCACTTCGGTCAGCTTGGCGGCGCCGTCACTCATGATGTACACCTTGCCCACACTTTCGGCGGCGCCGTTGTCCTCCTTGTCGGCGGAATTTTCCACCAGGGCGACGAGGGGCAGCAGCAAGACGTTCTCGGCCATGCCCAGTTGCAGGCGCAGCCGGCCGTACATGCCCGGCAGCAGGCGGTTGTCGTCGTTGACGAATTCCGCTTCGACAATCCGCGCGCGGCTGTTGGCCGTGAGCACGGGCGCAATCCGCGCTATCGTGCCGGTGAAGATCTCCTCTGGGAATGCGTCCACCTGCAATTCCACGACGGGCGTGGCGGAACGCATCGCCTCGCTAACCGCGCCGATATGTCGCTCCGGAATGGAAAAACGCAACATGGCCGGGTTGGTGCGCGTGACCGCGAGAATCGGCGTGCCGGCGCTGACCACATTGCCCGGATCCAACGAACGGCTTTCGACCATCCCGTCGAAGGGGGAGGTCATCGCGGTTTCGGAGATCTGCGCGGCCGCCGAACCGACTTGCGCCTGCGCCTGATCGCGTTGCGCTTTGGCGGAGGCGAACGAAGCCTGCGCACCCTGCGCGCCGGTTCGCGCCGTGTCCAATTCCTGTTGGGTGACGAAGCCGTTTTTCGCCAATGTCTCGATGCGCTTGAGCTCGGTGGTCGCGTTGTCGTTTTCCGCCTTGGCGCGAATGACAGCCGCTTCGGCCGCCGCGAGTCCGGCTTTGGCTTCGGCGTATTTCGCGGCGAGAATGTTGGTATCCAACTGCACCAGCACCTGACCGCGCTTTACCCGGTCGCCCAGACGGACGCTAATGCGGTAGATTCGCCCGCCGATGGTCGGGGCGATTTGCGCGCGTTCGGGGGCGATGATTTCGCCGGTGAGTTCCAGCTCATAGGGCAGATTTCCGCGTTCCAGACCGACTGTCCGCACCGGAATCGGTCGCCCGGAGTTTTTCATCTCACCGTTGTCCTGTTGGCTGCAACCGCTGAAAAATGTCAGGAGGAACGAGAGGATGGCCGCGACCACGATCATTGAGAGATGAGTGCTTTGCCGGTTCATCGAATGCCCTTTCGGAGTCTTTTCCACGAAAACAGCCGTTGGACACGGCAGCGTGCGGAAAAGTTAGTCCTTTGCCATGAAGGAATCACTATGCAACCTGTCATTTATAAAAGAATTTTTCATGATCCGATGGGCGACGAAAG
>CALBTQ010000785.1 GCA_937967875.1 uncultured Pseudomonadota bacterium | reverse complement strand
TCGAACGCGGCCTGCGCGAGCGCGAGGTGATGGGCCTGGTGTCCACCAACGCGCTGGAACTGGGCATCGACATCGGCGACCTGTCGGCGTGCATCATGGTCGGCTACCCGGGGTCGATCGCCAGCACGTGGCAGCAGGCCGGACGCGCGGGGCGGCGCAGCGGGCACAGCCTGGCGATGCTCGTCGCGCGCAGCAATCCGATGGACCAGTTCCTGGTCGAAAACCCGGAGTACTTTTTTTCGCGTTCGCCCGAGCACTGCCGCGTCAATCCGGACAACCTGCTGATTCTGCTGCATCACATCAAGAGCGCGGCCTTCGAGCTGCCGTTCGAGAAGGGCGAAAAATTCGGCGGCGAGGATCTCGTCGAGCTGTTGAATTATTTGGAGGAAAAAGGCGTGCTGCACCGGGTCGAGGATCGCTGGCACTGGGCGGCGGAAAGCTACCCGGCCGACGAGGTCAGCCTACGCACGATCAATCCGGAGAACATCGTGGTCATCGACACGACCGACGCGGGCGACCACAAGGTCATCGCCGAGGTCGACTGGGACAGCGCCTTCACCACCGTGCACGACGACGCGATCTACATGGTCGAATCGCAGCAGTACCACGTCGACAAGCTCGACCTCGAACGCCAGAAAGCCTATGTGCGTAAGGTCGACGTCGATTACTACACCGACGCGATGACCTACACCAACGTGCGCGTCATCGACAATTTCGCCGAGCGCCGCACCGGTACAATTATCGTCGAGCACGGTGAAGTGCAGGTCGTGCGCAAGGTGGTCGGCTACAAGAAAATCAAATTCTACACGGTCGAAAACATCGGCTTCGGCGAGGTGAATCTGCCCGAGAAGGACATGCACACCACCAGCTACTGGTTCACCGTGCCCAAGGATCTGCTGGAAACGTTGCCCTACACGCAAGCCGAGATCATCGACGGCCTCAGCGGCCTGGGGTATATTCTGCATCATCTGGCGGCGATGCTGCTCATGGCCGACCAGCGCGACGTCGATCGCGCCCTCGGCGACAAGAGCGGCGAATGGTTCGTGCATCACGGCATCGGCGGCCGCAAGATCGTCTCGGGCAACGCCGAGGAAAGCGAGACGGTCAAGGTCGACGCCTTCGACCCGACGCTGTTCATCTTCGACGCCTACCCGGGCGGCATCGGTTTTTCCGATCTGCTGTTCACGATGCACGACACGTTGCTGGCCCGCGCGCGCGATTTTATCCGCGCCTGCCCGTGCAAACACGGCTGCCCGAGTTGCGTCGGGCCGACGCTGGAGGTCGGCGCCAAGGCCAAGGAAGTCGCCGCCGCCATGATCGATCTGATTGCGGGTTGAAGGTGAGCGTAACCGACCGACTCAAACGTCTGACCGGCGAGAACAAGCCGCAAGCGTCCGCCGAGGACCAAAAACGCGCGCAGCTCGACGATCTGCGCCGCCGCATCGAATCGATTCTCGAACGCCGTCCCGGCCAAACGCCCCCGCCGCCGTCCAGCGAACCGTGTCGTCAGCCGATCGAGCTGATGGCCGTGGCGCACGGCGAGGAGATCGTCAACCGCTTCGGCAAGTTTTTCGTCGCGTACGATCGCGTCGAGCAGAGTGTATTTTACGGCCGCAACCGCGTCCGTGAACTGGCCGCGTTGAACATGGACGCGGCGGCGGTGCTTGCCGGCGATCCGCGCCTGGCCGCGCTGGCGCATGGCGACGCGCTGTACCTGGACACCGAAACGACCGGCCTGGCCGGCGGCACGGGCACGTTGGCGTTTCTGGTCGGGGTGGGGTGGTACGACGAAACGGGTTTCGTCACACAGCGTCTGTTCGCACGCGATTTCACCGAGGAGCCGGCGATGCTCGCGTACCTGGCCGAGCTCGCCCGCGCGAAAAAATGGCTGGTCACCTTCAACGGCAAGACCTTCGACGTGGGCCTGCTGGCCGCGCGCTTCACGATGAACCGCCTGGACGATCCGCTCAGCGCGCTGCCGCATCTGGATCTGCTGCATCCGGCGCGGCGGCTGCTGGGCCATCGACTGGAAAACGTGCGGCTGGTCACGCTCGAAGAGCAAACACTTGGCTTGCGTCGCGAGGGCGACATCCCCGGCAGCGAGATTCCGCAACGCTACTTCGACTGGCTGCGCTATCGCGACGCGCGGCTGGTCGCCGACATCCTCGAACACAACCGGCTGGACGTGATATCCATGGCGATGCTTGCGCTGCACATGACCCGCCTGTTGGCCGAGGGCGTGCAGGCGCAGGACGCCGAACCGGCAGACGTGTTGGCCGCTGCGCGGTTGCATGTCGAGCGCGGCGACGCCGAGCGTGCATGGCATACGTCAACGCTTCGACACGGTCCTCGCTGGCGTAGAAGCGCACATGCACGCGATCGGGGTGGCGGGCGAGGTGCCAGTCGAGGACTTCCAGCAGGGTGGCCGCGTCCGTGGGCAGCTCCGCATCCTCGCCGGACATGCGCGCGCTGTCGGCGACCGCCTCCGCGGGCGGCCGCGGTGGCGCATGCGTAGCGACCGACTCGCCCAAGGCAGCGAGCAGGTCGCGCGGCGTCTGTGCCGTACCCAGCACCTCGTCGCGAAGCCGCACCCGGTAGTGCTGCTCGATGCGCGCCAGCAGCTCGACGCGGCTCAGGCTGTCCAGGCCCAGGTCGCGGTCGAGCTGGCTGTCCAGCGTGGCCTGCCGGCGCGCGCCCGGCTGCAGTTCGCCCACCAGGGCGTCGATCAGCGCCAGCAGCGGAGCGGGATCTCGAGCTGCGGAGGGGCCGTGCGAAGACTGTGGCGAGGCGGGCATCGCCGAACTCCTTATTGCCGCCGCACCGGCATCACGGCGCGGTGGCGGCCGAGTACAGGATCACCGAAAAGGGCACGCAGGGACCAGCAGGGAGATGCGCCACGCTCGCGCATCACGAGGGCGAGCCCGCCCACCGCGCGCGCACCCACGCTTGCCGACCTGCATGTGCCCAGTCTAGACGGCCTCATACGGTATGGACTCCTGCTGCGCCACAGACCAAGCCAGCGGCACCCTCCCCCGCGCAACCCCGCGTTCGC
>CALBTQ010000784.1 GCA_937967875.1 uncultured Pseudomonadota bacterium | reverse complement strand
CCCAGCGACTGCCCGTAGGAATTTACGTTCTGCCCCAGCAGCGTGATTTCCCGCACGCCGTTGGCGACCAGCAAACCGATCTCGCGCAGGATCTCCGCCGGCGCCCGCGAGCGTTCGTGCCCGCGCACGTAGGGCACGATGCAGTAGGCGCAGTAGTTGTCGCAACCCTTCATCACCGTGGTGAACGCGGCGACCGGACTGCCCTTGCCCGGCACGATGTCGCCGAAATCGCGGCACACGCCCGCGCCTTCGTCTTCCATCTCGATATCCACGATCGTACGCGTGCCCCGGTCCAGCGCCTGCAGATGTTGCGGCAGCCGATCGACCGCCGCCGTGCCCAGCACCAGGTGCAGGTAAGGCATCTGATGCAGCAACGCCCGGCCCCGGCGTTGCGCCAGGCAGCCGGCGAGTACGTACTTCAAATCCGGATTGTGTTTGCGCAGCTTCTTGAGCCGGCCGATGCGGCTGAGCGCTTTCTGTTCGGCCTTGTCGCGCACCGAACACGTGTTGATGATGATCACGTCCGCTTCGTTGGGTTGCGCGGAGGCTTCGTATCCGTCGGCGGCCAGCAGACGCAGCATCCGCGCCGAATCGTAGTCGTTCATCTGGCAACCGAACGTCTCGATGTAGACGCGCGGCGGCGAACCTTTGCCTTGCTTCATTCGGCGAAAACCACGGCGGTGAACGTCTCGATGACCACGTCGTCATCGCGCCAGCAGCCGGGACCCATGCCCGCCTTGAGGCACGTCTGGTCGAGGAACTTATCGCGGTCCCACCCCCATTCGGTGGGCACCTGCGGCAGCAGCAGGCCGCGTTGCCAGCCGCGGCTCATGATCAGCCCATGCTTGCCGACGACGATCTCCTCGACGTTCTTGATCTTGACCGGCTTGGTCAGCACCGAAATTTCGATGTGCAGGTTGTCCAGTTCCTTTTCCTTGACCGGCGTGAAACGCGGATCCTGCGAAGCGGCGGCCACGGCCATTTCGCGGATACACTCCCACAGAGGCATCGTCGCGACGATCTGCCCGATACAGCCGCGCAATTGGTGATCGCTCTTTTTATGCAAGGTGACGAACGCCGCGCCGGGCTCTTTCAGCTTCGGATTGTCAATGGTGAAATCCGGTTTCTTGCCGGTGCGCACGAAGGTCATCACCGTTTCGCGCGCCATCGACAGCATCTGTTGTTTTTCGGCATCGGTGAACGGATCGTCCTTGTCCTTGGCCGGCTGCGCCTCAGCCGTTTTCTCGCCGGCATTGCCGCCCAGCAACACGATCGAGCCATAGCCGACCACCCGCGATTTATCGCCGGCCGTGTCGCCCGAATTCTGATAGGTAAGCACCTTGAATTGCGAGCCGCCGCGCCGTTTGAACAACTCGTACAACGCAACGACCGGCCCCAGGCCGCACAGGCGCTCGCGGCAATCGGGCGTGGCCAACAGCCCGTCGATGTCGCCGCGCTCCAGGTAGGTCAGCGTGTCGCGGTCGATTTTCCTCGCCGAATCGTAGCTGCGAAAATGCGACATATCGGTGCTGGCGACGAACAATGCCTTCTTGCCCGCGAACGTTTCGTCCAACGCTCGCGCCAGTTCCTGCAGGTGCTTTTGGCGCACGGTGCCGATGCCGATCATCACGATCGGCGTGTGCGGCAGCGCCAGTTGCACGAAGGGCAGTTCGACTTCCAGCGAATGCTCCATGCGGAACATCGCGTCGTCGTCGGTGATCAGCGGCGAGGCGGCGATCAGCTTGCGCGACGATTCACGGTCGATTTTGATGTCGCCCAGCGGCGTGCGGTAGGCGTCGTAATCCAGCACGCACACGTCCACCGGCACGCGATGGCTCAGGCCCATCACCACGACCACGTCGTATTTCTTGCCCTGCACCGCGCGGAAACTGTGCCCGGCGACCGGCCCGGAATACACGTAACCGGCGTGCGGCGCGACGATGCCGAACACGTCGCCCAGATCGGCCGGGACGTCGGCCTCGGCGATGAAGCCGTTGACCATGGTCGCCAATTGGTTGGGGTTGTCGGTATAAAACGCACCCGCCACCACCGGTTGGAAAACCATGTTCGCCTCCTCGTTCCGATGCGGTTGTCCAGGCGCGGCCGGCGTCGGCGTTTCGGCGTCGACTCGGCGTTGCTGGCACGCCAGGCAGCCGGACAAAAGCATCAGAATCAAAAAAAGGATGAGAGTGCGGCGCATGGAAGCCTCCAGCGCTTAATAATCCGTAGTCATCTTATAACGCTGGTAGATTTTATCCAGGGCCATGCGGCAGGCGGCGGACAATTTCTTGCCCTCGTCGGTCTGCGCGTCGGCGGTTTCCTTGAGCACCTGCTTGAGCGCGTCGACGGAAGTTTTCTCTTCCAGCGAACCCAGGGAATACGCCGCGACGGCGCGCACGTCGGGCTGTTCGTTACTGTTCTGCAACACGTGCAGGTTCAACTCGACGATCTTCTTCTTGTTGGTCTGCTCGGCCGTGACCGCGATGTTGCCCAACGCGACCAGAATGCGCTTGCGCGCGAAGGACGGCCGGCTCGAATAATCGTTTAGCAGAAATTCCACGGCCGGTTCACCGATGGCCACCAGCGCCTGCGCCGCTTCCACGCCCGCTTCGGCCGACAAGTCGCACAGACCGTGTTCGATCAACTGCGGCGCGGCGCGCTTGTCGCCGATCTGCCCCAGCGATTTGGCCGCCGCGATGCGCACCATTACATGCTGATCGCGCAGCAATTCGAACAGCGGCAGCAGGCTTTTCGCGTCGCCGAGCACGCCCAGCGCCTCGGCCGCCTGTCGGCGCACGGTCGGCTCCTCGTCCTTGGCCATGGCGACCACCGCGTCGTAGGCGCTGCCGTTGCCGATGCGCCCCAGCGCGTAGGTGGAGTAGCGGCGCACCGAAGCCTTCTCGCTTTTGGTCGCCTTCACCAAGGGCAGCACGGCCGGCTGACCGATGGAAATCAGTGCGTGCAGCGCGGCGGTGGCCATGTATTGATCCTTCGACGCCAGTTTTTCGATCAACGCCGGAATGGCCTCTTCCGCCTGCAACCGGCCCAACTGCATGGCCGCCTGCATCGCTTTGACGTCCTGGCGTTCGAGCTGTTTCATCCAGCAGGCGACGTCGTCCTCGGCGCACGGCTCGGCGGCCTGCGCGACGGCGGCGAACAAAACCGACAGCAACAACGCAACGACGATCGGGAGCTTGCACTTCATCAATCGAATTTCCTTCCACCCAGCAAATGAAAATGAATGTGGAACACGCGCTGGCCGCCCCACTCGTTCACGTTGTGGCGAATGAGAAAACCCTGTTCGGCGATCTCGAACCGCTTCGCCAGTTCGCCGGCCACCTTGAACACGTGGGCGACGATGCCGTAGTCTTCCAGGTCCAGCAGCGTGGGCGTGTGCTCGTGCGGCACGATCAACAAGTGCACCGGCGCATGCGGCGCGATGTCCTTGACGACGAAGACTTTGTCGTCTTCGTAAATCTTCTCCGACGGGATTTCGCCCCGGTCGATCTTGCAGAAAATGCAGTTTTCCATCGGCTTTTCTCCGTGATTCGAATGGACGCTGACCATCGGTACGATTGCACCGAAGCGGCGGACGGTCAAGGGTTAAAGAAAACGGGGGACAAGCGCCCATCACCTCGCTTGTCCCCTTCCTCCAAAGGTCGAATCACCTTTCAGATGACCCTATACCCAAATAAAATCCAGGTAGGTTGAACCGATCTTACTAATCCAGCGGCTCCCAATACAAGTCCAAAATGTTGTTTACCGGATTTTCCGTACGGAAGCCGGCTTTGACCTTCATGCCGATCTCGGCCTTCCCGCGCACGAGATAGCCTTTCATGATCGTACAGCAGCCGGGGATCTTCACGTCGATCTGATAGTACGGCGTGGAAATCTCGATGCCTTCGCCCGGGTACTCGACGTACGTGTAGGTGAAGATCTCGCCGATCACCGGGTTCTTGAATTTGACCCATTTCATCGGCTGGTTGCAGTCCGGACAATCCGCGCGCGGCGGCAGCCAGATGCCCTTTTCGTCGCACTTGGGATTGGCGCAGCGCGTGCCCCACAGCTCGCCTTTCTTCAGCCCTTCGAAGAATTTCGTCAACTTGCCGAAGGTGTGCAAATGCAGCGGGCTGCGCGGCCATTCGATCGACATTTCTTTCCACGCAGTGCGCGTCAGTTTGGACGGCACGCCGATGAAATGAACTTTGTGTCCCGCGATTTTAGGGACTTTGTTGCTTTTTGCCATGGTGTCCTCCTTACCAGGCCTTGCGGCCGAT
This sequence comes from uncultured Pseudomonadota bacterium, assembly GCA_937967875.1. GTDB lineage: Bacteria > Lernaellota > Lernaellaia > Lernaellales > Lernaellaceae > CALBTQ01. Next base: position 7,717 of record CALBTQ010000784.1, on the reverse strand, counting down.
GCCCACGGTTACGTGACTGCCGACGCCGGCGTGCGACACCCACAGCCCCTGCTTCGCGTCCTTGACCTGGAGGCTCTTCCATTTCTTCGGTTTGCTTTTACCGTAGCGCTTCCAGATTTTCGGGTCGCCGTGGAACTTGTCGTATTTGCCCTGCACCTGCCACATCGTTTCGATGCCCTGGAAGATGCCGGTGGCGCCGACCGCGTGCATCGTACCCAGCAGGCCGCCGGAAAGGTTCGACGGGCACTTGCCGCCATAGTAGGCGTCGCCCGATTCGATGTAATCCGGCTCCTCGCCGTACTTGCGCAGGCCGATGTCGCCGTAGGTCTGAATGTCGGAAATGGTGAACGCGTCGTGCAACTCGACGAAATCCAGTTCCTCGATCGGATTCTTGATCTTGGCCATGCGATAGGCGTGATACGCGGCGAAACGAGCGGCCAGGGAGCTCTCGAAGCCCGGCCACGGATCGTCCGCGCTGCCCACATCTTTGTAGTCCTTCGGCGATTCGTTGGGCAACAACGGCACGGCCATGTTGCGACGGTCGGCCACGCGCAGCGTGTGCGTGCCGGCGCAGATGAACAACTGGACCGGCTTGTCGGTCAACTGCTTGGCCACCTTTTCCGAGCACAGCAGCATCGACGCGGCGCCCACGCTCATCGCGCAGCATTCGAGCATGCGCAGCGGATCGCAGACGATGCGTCCGCCGAGGATTTCTTCGATCGTGTGATCGCCCGCCTGCTGCGCGTAGGGGCTCATCGTCGCGTAGTAGCGGTTCTTCTGCGCGACCTTGGCCCGGGTGATTTCCGACAGGTTGTACTTCTGCGAGAAACGACGGGCCATCGGCGCGTAGTAGCTGGCGTAAATGCGCGCCAGGCGGGTTTCGAAGTCTTTGCAGGCGGCGGTGGAGATGTAGAAGTTGCCGGTCTTGGTGTCGACCTCGTCCATGCGCTCGAACCCCAATGCCAGGGCGACGTCGCAATAGCCGGAAGCCACGGCCATCGCCGCGGTCCACACGGTGCTGCCGCCGGTGGCGCCGCCGGTCTTGATCCCGAGGTTGCCCAGCGGATCCAGCCCGAGGTAATCGCTGACCTTCGCTTCGCCCAGGAGCTGATCGCCGAAGTGATCCGCAAAGTGCCCGATGAACGTGGCGTTGATCAATCCCTTGACCTCGAGCGGATCTTTTTTGAGGTCGTTTTCTTCCAACATCATGCGGAAGGCTTCCATGCACAGCTCTTCCATCTTCTTTTCGGGATAGGTTTTCCGGAAGTCGGTCAATCCGCCCGCCACCATGTAAACGGGCCGATTGAACCGGGGCACGCGTAGCGCACCGGGGCTCAGCACTTTCATTTTCCCTCCCTTTTGAGTTTTTCCTGCAAGTAGATTTTTTGCGTCAAAAACGTTCGCGCGTAGTGTGATTTTCAGATGGTGCGGTTCGCGACGTTACTTTCGATAAAATCCACGATCGACTGCAAGGTCGTGCCCGGGGTGAAGACCGCGGCCACGCCCGCCTCTTTCAAGCCGGCAATGTCCTGCTCGGGAATGATGCCGCCGCCGAACACGACGATGTCGTCCACGCCCTTGTCTTTGAGCAGCCGGATCACCTCGGGAAACAGGTGATTGTGCGCACCGGAAAGAATCGAAAGACCGATCGCGTCGACGTCTTCCTGAATCGCCGTGTTGACGATCATCTCCGGCGTCTGATGCAGACCGGTGTAGATGACCTCGTAGCCCGCGTCGCGCAAGGCCCGCGCGACGATCTTCGCGCCGCGATCGTGGCCGTCCAGTCCGGGTTTTCCCACCAAGATGCGAATCGTGCGTTTCATAGCTGCTTCGTCTCCTTACAGATACGCAGGGTCTTGATACTCGCCGTAAACATCCCGCAGGGTATTGACCATCTCGCCAAGGCTGGCATACCTGCGCACGCAATCCAGTATCGGCGGCATCACGTTGCGCCCCTCGACGGCCGCGCGCTTGAGCTCGGCCAGGGCGCGATCCACCGCCGCGTTGTCCCGTTCGCTTTTCACCTTCTGTAACGAAGCAATTTGATCCTTTTCGACCTGCTCGTCAATGTAGAGCAGATCCAGATCGATCGGCTCGTCGTTGACGTATTTGTTCACGCCCACGACGGTCTTCTCGTTGCTTTCGACCTGCCGCTGGTAATGATACGCCGCTTTGCTGATCTCCGTTTGCGGATACCCGTTCTCGATCGCCTTGAGCATGCCGCCCATCTCGTCGATCTTGCGGATGTACGCCAGGGCTTCGGCCTCCATCCGGCTGGTCAGGCTCTCGATGAAGTACGAGCCGCCCAGCGGATCGATCGTGTTGGTCACGCCGCTTTCCTCGGCAATGATCTGCTGCGTGCGCAAGGCCACCTGCACCGCCCGTTCGGTGGGCAGCGCCAACGTTTCGTCCATGCTGTTGGTGTGCAGGCTCTGCGTGCCGCCCAGCACCGCCGACAGCGCCTGGATCGTCGTGCGCACGATGTTGTTCAGCGGCTGCTGCGCGGTCAGCGAACACCCCGCCGTCTGCGTGTGGAAACGCAGCAGCCACGAACGCGGATCCTTCGCGCCGATCTCCTCTTTCATGAATCGCGCCCAGATGCGCCGCGCGGCGCGGTACTTGGCAATCTCCTCGAAGAAATCGGAATGCGCGTTGAAGAAAAACGACAACCGCGGCGCGAACACGTCGGGGTCCAGCCCCGCGTCGATGCCCGCGCGCACGTAGGTCATGCCGTCGCCGAGCGTGAAGGCCAACTCCTGCACCGCCGTGCTGCCCGCCTCGCGAATGTGATACCCGCTGATGGAAATCGTGTTCCAGCGCGGCACGTTCTCCGCGGCGAAAGCCAGAATGTCGGTGATGATCTTCAGGTGCGGCTTGGGCGGAAAGATCCACGTCTTCTGCGCGATGAACTCTTTAAGCATGTCGTTCTGAATCGTGCCGCCGACCTTGTCCCAGGTCACACCCTGTTTTTCGGCCACCGCCAGATACATCGCCCACACGATCGCCGCCGGCGGGTTGATCGTCATGGAGGTCGTCACCTTGTCCAGCGGGATGCGGTCGAAGAGGATCTCCATGTCGCGCAGCGTATCGATGGCCACGCCGCATTTGCCGACTTCGCCCCGGCTGCGCACGTCGTCGCTGTCGCGGCCGTAGAGCGTGGGAAAATCGAACGCGGTCGACAGACCGGTCTGTCCGTTTTCCAGCAAGTAATGAAATCGTTCGTTGGTCTGCTTAGGATTGCCGAAGCCGGCGAACTGGCGCATGGTCCAAGTGCGCCCGCGGTACATCGTCGATTGCACGCCGCGGGTGTACGGATACTGCCCAGGAAAGCCCAAATCCTTTTCGGCATCAAAGTCGGCCAGGTTCTCAGGTGTGTACAGCGGATCGATGTCCGCGTCCGAAATCGTTGTAAATTTTTGATCGAGCTGTCGGCTTTTCGAAAACTTATCCAACCATTCCTTTTTGGTTACCATGGTCGATGTCCGTTAAAAGCCTCATACATTCGTTCAATATTGAAGTTGATCGCTCCGACGAATACGTCGTAGCTGGTTTTATACTTTCCCCGGCCGTCGTCGAGTTCGCTGGCGAAATCCGGACCGGGCAACGGCGTTTCGACATCCTCCTGATAAATGTGCATATAGGATGCGTCGAAGTCCATCCCGAAGTAGCTCATCGTAAAGCCGCACGCGCCGATCTTGCGCGGCGATTCCAGACCGCTGATGTGCGGCGGATTGGCCGTCTGTTCATAAGCCGCGCCGCCGTGCAACCGCCAATGCTCGTTGATGTGCCAGGTGCCGCCCAGGCGGAAGTCCCAGGTGTCGTCCCACTCCAGCGGATACTTGAAGTCCTCGATGATGTCGCCTTTTTCAAAATTGATGTCATAGTAAGGCAGCTTGGTCCAGGGAATGAAGGTCGAGGCGAACTCAACGTCGAACAGCTTCTTGTAAAGGAAGCGAACGCCGAAGCGGTAAATGGGCGGGAACGTCAAGTCCATGCGCAGCTTGTCGGTATAGGGATTCTCCCCCAGAATCGTGCCGTATAACTTGGGCATGTCGGCGGAGATGTCGCCCTCGATGACCACGTCGTACTGACCGTTGTAGGAAAAACCGAGTTCCAGCCAATCGGGGAACGGCGCGATGACGATGCCCAGGGCATAGCCGGGCGTGAATTCCGACCACGCGTCCAGCGTCGCGATGACGTCGAATTCCGGATTGCGGTCGTGCAACACGCTGAAACCGTATTCGTTGACCAAGCGGAAATTTACCAGGCTGGCCTGCGCGCCGAGACGCACGTATTTGTTTGGATTCCAGGCGGCCGTCAACGCATAGATCGGCATGAAAACATTCGCTTCGACGATGTTATAACGCTGGGGCCCGTCGCGCTTCCACCGGTTCGTCACCGCGTACGGACCGAAAACGCCGAACCCGAAGGTCCAGGTGTCCAGACCGAAGTCGCTGGAGAGACCGGCGAACTGCACGTTGTCGTAAGGATTGATGTTACGCGAGGCGCCCTGGTAGGGCTCCCGGCGATAATAGGTATGGAAAAATTCGTACGAGGTGGCCAGGTACAGGTTGGTGCCGTCGACGTTGGCCAGGTTGGCTGCATTCATCCAGAAAGCGGACAAATCGTCGCCGCCGACCACGTTCGCCCCGGCACGAGCCGAAGTGCGCGGACCGATGTCCGGATGAAAAAATCCACTGGCGAACGCCGAGTCGATTGCGGTTAAAGTGAAAACAATGCCGAGAAAAAGAACGAGAATGATAGGAGAACGTCGATTCATTGATCACCTTGGATTTCGATCTCGAATCAAAATAAGTGTAAACTGGCCCATGAATGTCAATGTTTGCCGTTTGTCCTGAATGCTCGGCGAAATACTCCCTCGATATTACGCCGATTAAGTTAGGGATGTTTATCATTGCCTTGGACAATTGTCAAATGCATTCCCAAAACATTGAACCGTGTTCAATGTTAATAATGATGCGGCGCCAAATTACTTTTTTTCCATTCCATGAGCGAGAATTGTTGCAGACCCCGATGCATCATGTTAGGTTTTTTGTAACTATCAACCACTAAATGTTGGGGGTCTGGATGTTTCGTCGGACCTTGGTTTTGGGATTGCTTCTCGTCGGTTTGTTGGCCGTGTCGGCCTGTTCGCACAGCACGTTCGACGGCACATTGGACATCGCCAAAGCGCCGCCGGCCTCGGAACAATCGGAAATCGAAATTTTCGAATACGATCGGCAGCCGATTCCGATCCGCATGATTTTCCAGGAGGAGACCGACCAATATTCGGTCTATCTCGTCAAATTCGACGTCAAGGATTTTCCCCAGCTCAAGAATCGCTACGCGCGCGCTTTTTACTTCGTGCAAAAACAGCGTAACGTCAAAACGCCCTGCATGATCTGCCTGCCCCCCACCGGCGGCGGGATGGATCTGACCAAGAATTTCGCCGCTTCCTACGCTGAAGCCGGTTATACGACCCTGGGCTTTTATCGCCGCGAGATGTTCTTCAACCCCGACAAGTCGATGGAATACAACGTCGAGTTGTTCCGGCAATCGGTGATCGACGTGCGGCGCGGCATCGACTTCCTGCAAAGTCAGCCGGAGGTCGATCTGGCAAAGCTCGGCATTATGGGCGCGAGCCTCGGCGGCATCATCGGCGCACTGTCCACCGTGGCCGACGGGCGCATCAAAGCCACAGCCTCGCTGGTCTCCGCCGGCAACCTGCCCAAGATCCTGGACACTTCGGGCTACAGTCGCGTGCGCAAGTTCCGCAACGGCCTGATGAAGCGCTACAACCTCAAACGCGACGAACTCAAGGACTGGGCCGCCCCGCACCTCAAACCGATCGATCCGCTGACCTACGCGGACCGCATCGATCCCGCGCGCTACCTGATGATCAACGGTTCGATGGACAACATCATCAAACTCTCCGCCGCCGAAGACACCTGGCTTGCCTTCGGCAAACCGGAATGGCGCATCTACCCGGTGGGGCATTACACCTCGATGTTGATGATCAACAAGGCGAAAAAGCTGACGATCGAGCATTTCAATCGTATACTCGATTTCTCCGCGCCGGCGCAGTAATCACGGGAGACAGGAATAAAATGATCAAGCACTACGTTCTGGACACCAACGTTCTGCTGCACAATCCGAACGCGCTGTTCCTCTTTCAAGACAACCACGTGATCATCCCGATCACCGTGATCGAGGAAATCGACCGCTTTAAAAAAGAACTGTCGGAGATCGGCCGCAATGCCCGGCTCACCAGCCGTCATCTCGACACGCTGCGCACGCGCGGCAACCTGATGAAAGGCGTGGCGCTCGACAACGGCGGCTCGCTGCACGTCGACGTGGAAAAACAAAAGGATCTGTCGCTCAACGGCCTGCTGCTGGAAGCCAAGTCCGACAACCGCATTCTGTTGGTCGCGCTGCAGGAACAAAAGCGGCATCCGGAAGAACGCACGATCCTGGTCACCAAGGACACCAACCTACGCATCAAAGCCGACGCCTTGGGCCTGGAGGCGCAGGACTTCCAAAACTCGAAGGTCAACATCGACGAGCTCTACACCGGTATGGTCAAGCTCGAGGTCGACGGCGAAATGATCGACGACCTCTACGAGGACGAGGAACTGACCATCGAGGATCACGACCTGTACGCCAACCAGTTCGTGCACCTGGTCGATCAGGGCGATCCGAACCACACCGCGCTGGCGCGCATGGACAACAACGCGCAGAAACTGGTGCTGCTCAAAAAGCTGAAAAGTCCCATCTTCAACATCTGGCCGCGCAACCGCGAGCAACGTTTCGCCATGGACTTGCTGCTTGACGACCAGGTGCGCCTGGTGACGCTGGTGGGCAAGGCGGGCACGGGCAAGACGCTGCTGGCGCTGGCCGCCGGGCTGCACCGCACGCTCAACGACAACCGTTACCTGCGCCTGCTGGTCAGCCGGCCGATCTACCCGCTGGGCCGCGAACTGGGCTTTTTGCCCGGCGATCTGGACGCCAAGCTCAAACCGTGGATGCAGCCGATCTTCGACAATCTCGAGCTGCTGCTCAGTTCGCCGACCGACAAGGCCGCGCAGTTCACCCGCGTCAGTCAGTTGCGCGACGACGGCACCATCGAGATGGAAGCGCTGACCTATATCCGCGGTCGCTCGCTGCCCAACGTTTACCTGTTGATCGACGAGGCGCAGAACCTCACGCCGCATGAAATCAAAACGACGGTCACGCGCGTCGGCGAAAACACGAAGATCGTCCTCACCGGCGATCCCTATCAGATCGACAATCCGTACCTGGACGCCAGCTCCAACGGCTTGACCTACGTGGTCGAGCGCATGAAGGGCCAGCAGATGGCCGGCCACATGACGCTGATCAAGGGCGAGCGCAGTCCGCTGGCCGAGTTGGCCGCGAACATTCTATAAGGGTTTATCGCTCAGTCGCGAGGGACGAGCGGCGTGGAGTTTTCCGGCATCGTCTCCAGCTTGATCTTCAGGCTCATCTTCTTTTTATTGCGGATCAAAATAACGCGAACCATCTGCTCGGCCGGCGTCGATGCGGCGATCACCGGCAGGTCGTCGGCCACCTCGATCGTCCGCCCGTTGAACTCGATGATGATGTCGCCTTCGCGCAGCCCCGATCGTTCCGCCGGCCCGTTGGGCACCACCTGGCTGACCACCGCGCCGTAGGGACGCGGCAGACCGAGCGCTTCGCCCAT
>CALBTQ010000783.1 GCA_937967875.1 uncultured Pseudomonadota bacterium | reverse complement strand
GATCGTATTCGGTGACTGGAGTTCAGACGTGTGCTCTTCCGATCTCGTCCGGCGCGATCGCGTGCACGCGCAGCGGCTTGTCGCGCAGAAACACCAGATCCTCGCAGGCGAACAGATCGACGGCAAAACCCTGCCGCGCGAAGGCGCTCGCCACGCCGGTGATGTGCCCGACGCTGCCCCCCGCCGTCAGCCCGAACATCAGATCGGTGCGGTAGTAATGCAAGCGCCCGTCGTCCGGCGGCGGGCCGACGCGCTGCTCGGGCGCTGCACCCAGTTTTTCCAGGCGAAGACGCAGACGGCCGCGCAAGAGAAGGCTCGACACGAGATCGCGCAGCAGGCCGGGCAGATCGTTGCGGAGAAACGTCCGCCAGCTCACCGGTTCATCATGCCCATGGCGATCCACGAGCCGATGCTCGCGGGCGCGCGCCAGCAGGTTGAGCAGATGCACCAACGCGGGCCGGGCGTAATGCGGCGCGATGTCGACCACGCTCACGCAGCGCTCATGACGCCGGCCCCATAACAGACGCGGCAAGGTCCACGGCCGTCGAGCGAAGCCGAGCAGTTCCGCAAACTCGACCACCCGCTCGCCCGGCAACGGCGCGATCGGCGAATCCTGCGATGTGACGTTGATGATCATGCCGGCAACCGTTTCATGCGGTTCATTCCGTTCCTTTTACGGCGGCGCGCGGCGTTTGTTCCGGCGCTTTGAACACGCCGACGATGCACCAGCCGTCGCGCAAGCCCTTCATTAAAAACGACAGCAGAAAGCCGAACAAGCGAAACGCGGTTTCGATCGGATGGCGGGAGATCCACAGGCGCGGCAGCCAGCCGGCGCCACGCAACCGTTCGACGCGCAGCCCCAATTGACCGGCGATGTATCGCAATTCGTCCGCCGCGATCGGATTGATATGCCCGTAGTGGCGGTCGCCCTCTTCGAATTGATGAAACCGGCCCCAGAGAAGAAATTTCATCCGCGAGTACCAGGAAGTGACATTCGGTGTGGAAACGATGATCGTTCCGCCGGGTTTGGTCAGCGTGACGACATTGCGCATCAACTCCCAAGGATTCTCGACGTGCTCGATCACCTCGACGCACAACACGAGATCGAAGGCGGCGCGGTGCGCGTCGATGAATCGCACGACTTCTTGCCGGTCGTTCAAATTCACCGCGCAAAATTCGGTCGAGGCGGCGAACGATTCGCGGTCAATATCGACCGACAGCACGTCATGCCCGAGATCGGCCAGGCGTTGTGACAGCGCTCCCGCGCCCGCGCCCAAATCGAGAACGGACAATTTACCGGCGCAACACTCGCCGACCAGTTGCTCGATTTCCCGATGCAAGAGGAAATCCGCTTTAATCGGAATCCCCCGGTATTGGTCGGCGGGCTTGGTCTGTTTCAGGCTCAGCCACTGCATCGCACGTCCCGTCCGCCGCGTTCAATCCGTTTCTTCATGCCGCCCTCTTTTTCCGAACCCAAGCCAGGAGAATCATAAAATAACATATAGAATAACTGGTACTTGACGCCACAGCCGCCCCGACGATGCCTAAGTCAAACACGAACATCAACAAATAGTTCAACCCGAGGTTGAACACAGCGCCTATTGCGGCGATCGCCACCACCACTTTGGCTCGGCCTTGATTATATATCAGCGAACCGGACAGCGCCTTGCTCATCGACCACAAGAGAATCCCCGGCAGCAGCAGGCGTAGCGGCGTGGCGGCGGGCGCGAACGCTTCGCCGAAAATGAGCACCAGCCAATCGGCGGTGAGCGCCAGCAGACAACCCATTGCGCCCACGGCCAGGGCGACGATGAACATCGTGCGCCGGGTCAGCAGGCGGCTTTCCTCGTCGGCGCGGCTGCCGATCTGGTTGATGGCGGCCAGAATGATCGGCGCGTCGAGCACCTGAATGAACTCGGCCAGGCGCACGCCGACATTGTAAATGCCCACCTGATCGACGCCGTAGCGGTAATTGATCATCAGTTGGTCGATGCGAAAGTGCATCGTGTTGGCGAAATAGCCGATGTACAGCAGCAGGCCGTATTTAATCGAGTTCGACAACAACATTCGGTCGAAGGCAATGGATTTGGCCAGGCGATAATGCATATATCCGAAGGCGATCATGGCCGACAGCACGACCAGCCCGGCCTGAACGAAGACCAGGTTGCCGACCGTAAAGCGACGCAACGCCAGCAAGCCGATCAGGAAGAGAAACAGGATGCCGGCGAACAGCAGCTCGAAGCGATAGCTGTCGACCGAACGACCGATGCCGACCAGAATATTCGCCCAGACGCTGCGGTAGATCGCGAAGGGCGTAAGGGTCAAGGCGAGCACGATCCAAAACCGCGACAGGCCGGGCAACGCCTTGCCCAACCAGGGCAGCAACGCGACGCCCACCAGCAACGCCGCCAGGCCGCTGCCCAGCGCAAAAACCACGCTGACGCCGTGAGCGGCGGGCAACGGTTGTTTCCGGTTCGACAAATAGTAAATGAGGCCGTTGCCCACGCCGAACAGGCACAGTTCCGCCGCCATCGCCGTCGTCAACAAAAACAGGTCGAACACGCCTTTGTTCGCCGGTCCCAACGTGCGCGCGACGATCACCCCGGCGACAAAGCTGACCGCCATGGTCATGAACATGAAGACATAGTTGGCCAGCGCGTCGCGGGCGATTTTCCCCTCGGTCCATTGTCGCAGCCACCGGCCGATGTCGCGTTTCAAGCGAACGTCTCCAGCCATTGCATGATTGTTTGCAGGTTCTCTTGCGCCAGTCGGTCCATCGCGGCGGCTTGCTCGACCGCGCGCGTATCGTCACGCATCAGCGCCTCGCGCAAACGGGCGGTCAGCGCGTCGACGTCGCCGAATTCGTAGGTCGACACGCCCGCGGTCACGCCCACGTTCGTGCCCACGACCGGCACGCCGCAACGCAACGCCTCCAGACGCGACAGGCCCAGGCTCTCGCGCTGGACGCCGCGCACGAACGCCGCGCAAGCGGCCATCGTCTTCAACACCTGCTCGTGGGGCAGTTCCTTGAGCACGACGATCCACGGACGATCCTGCAAGACCCGCCGTTTGTAATCCGCGTCCTCCAGCGCAAAACCGCCGTCCATAATGATCAACTTCGCTTGCGGGCCGTCGACGCGCAAACGCGCCACGGCCTCGGCGATTTGCGCAAAACCGTAATCGGGTCGAAACACGCCGAGCGTGGCGATCAGCGCCTCGCCCCTCGACGCCGGATCGGCCACGACGGCCGGCGGCACGGCGGCGCCGTACGCGTCGGGCAGCGGCAGAAAACTGGAAAGGCGCTGCACCGGACGAGCGAACCACGGCGCGGCGCGCAACCACTCCGTCAGTTTGTCGCCGACCGTTGCCACCGCGTCCGGTTGGCCAAACGCCCATTGCACGAACCGCCGCTGGCGCGCGCTGAACGCTTCCATCCGCTGCGGCAGCGTGCCGTCATGCACGATCTTCAACCAGCGAAAACCGCGCCGACGATGCAGCAGCAGCCACGACAACGCCGCCGGCAGATGTGGGTATTCGAAAACGAAGGTCGAGGAATCCAGCCAGATTTCGCCCCGACGCAAATCGGCCGCGCCGGCCCAGATCGCCCGCGCCGTCGGCCGGAACACCGCGCCGGCCTGCCCGCCCGATAAAAACGGGTGCAGCGTCGTCGCCAGGCCGCGCTCGACCAGGGCCGTATGCAACAGCTTCTGGAAAACGCCCACCCCGCCCCACGGCGGCGGGTAAGGTCCGAGCAGATGAATCGGCCGGCGTTCGCTCATTTCGTTACTCTGTCGACCTCCGAATCGTCAGCGTCTGTCGACCCAATAATCGTACCATTGCGAAAGGTTGATCAACGTCCACAGCGGAAACGCATTGTCCTTGCGGCCCGCTGTATAGGTGTCGAACAAGTGCGTCACGAAATCATAGTTAAGCAAACCGGTCTCGCGCAGGCGCGATCGATAGATCGCCTCGCGCGCGAAGGGCAGCAGCTTCTCGCGGAACCAGCGCGTGCCCGGCACGGCGAAGCCCTGCTTGGGCCGGTCGATGATCTCGGCGGGCAGCAGGTCGCGCACTGCCTCTTTGAGAATGTACTTGGACACGTCGTTCTTGATTTTCAGCGCGCGCGGAATGCGCAGCGCGTACTCGACCAGCTTGTGATCCAAAAACGGCACGCGCGCTTCGATGGACGTCGCCATGGTGATTTTGTCCACGCGCATCAGCAGCAGTTCGGCGAGGCGGATTTTCAATTCGAGGTAGATCATGCGATCCAAAATATCCGCACCGGGCCGCAAATCGTCGAAGCGGCACAACTGTTCGGCGACCAGCGCGTAGCTGTCATATCCGGCGAAGCGCTCGGGCGCGGCCAGGATCCGATTTTTACGCCAGCCCTTGTACATGACCGCGCCGCCCCAGAACAGCTCCTGGTTTTCCGCGCCCAGGCGCAGCGCCTCGCCGATGAACTCCGAGCCGCGCCCGTCGAGCCCCAACCCGCGCCAGACGCCGTGCGCCGCGCGCCGCATTGCGCCGGGCAGTTTCATGTAGCGCGCGTAGTAGCGGCGGTAGCTGCGCAGAAAGGCCATGTAGCCCGGGTAGCCGCAGAAGATTTCGTCGGCGCCCTCGCCCACCTGCACCACGATCGTTCCCGAATCGCGCAGCAGCTTGGAAACGTAATACAGCGGCACGCACACCCAATCGGCGATCGGCTCGTCCTGGTGGAAAATCAGGTCGGGCATGAAATTCTCGAGGTCCTTTTCGTCGATGAGCACCTCGTGATGATCGGTGCCGAACCGCTGGGCGATTTGGCGCGCGTACTGCATTTCGTTAAAAGCTTCGTCCTCGGCAAAGCCCACGGTGAAGGTGCGCACCGGGCGGTCGGTGCACTGGCTCATCAGCGCGACGTTGGTGCTCGAATCGACGCCGCCGGACAGAAACACGCCGTAGGGCACGTCGGCCATCATGCGCTTGCGGATCGACTCGCGCAGCAGTTCGACGATCGTCGCGGTCGCCTCGCGCTCGTCGGTCACCGGCGCGAAAGGCTCCGCGCCCAGCACGTCGTACCAGCGGTGCAAGCGGCTTTCGCCGCGCCCGTCGACCTCCAGGCAATGGCCCGGCGGCAGCTTGTCGATGCCCTTGAACATCGTGCGCGGCGCGGGCGTGGTGATGAAGGTCAGGTAATGAAAGGCGCTGAGTTCGTCCATCTCCGGCGTGATCGCGTCGTGGGCGAGAATGGCCTTGATCTCCGAGGCGAACAGCAGCCGCCCGCCCTGGAGCGTGTAATAGCAGGGCTTGACGCCGATGCGGTCGCGCACGAGCCAGAGCTTGTCGGTGCGCGGGTCGTACAGATCGGAAGAGCGTCGTGTAGGGAAAGAGTGTAGATCTCGGTGG
>CALBTQ010000782.1 GCA_937967875.1 uncultured Pseudomonadota bacterium | reverse complement strand
CTGCCGGCCGACCGCGCCCGATCAAGCGCAAGCCGTCGTTTCCTCCGCCGTTGCCGCCACGCCCGACAATTGCGAATCGGCCTGCAACGACGCCTGCGCGGACACCTCCGGCGCGGCCTGTACGTTCGAAACCAGCGATCAATGCACCGCGGCCTGCTTACCCGGCTGCGAACACGGAAAGGTTCAACCGGAAATCGAAGCCTGCCTCGGTGAGGATGCATCAACTGCGGGAGCGGGCGGTAAGTAAATAATCAATGGTTGGAGGTTGATCATGACCCATTTCAGAGACGTACCCGGCGACACCAAAGTATTTCTCAACGGCGAATTCGTCGATTGGAAAGACGCAACCGTGCACGTCATGACCCACGCGTTGCATTACGGATCCAGCGTCTTCGAGGGCATCCGGTGCTACAAAACGCCCCAGGGTCCGGCGATCTTCCGCCTCAAGGAACACGCGGAACGTTTGTACAATTCGGCCAAGATGTACCGCATGGTGCCGCCCGAGATGACCGTGCAGCAGATGATGGACGCGATGATCGAAACGGTGCGCATCAATAAATTCCAGGAATGCTACATCCGGCCGATCGTCTATCGCGGCACCGGCATGTTCGGCGTCAATCCGCTCAACAACTCCATCGAAATCGCCATCTGCTGCTGGATCTGGGGCAGCTACCTGGGCGAAAGCGCCCTCGACGAAGGCGTGAAAGTCCACGTCTCCTCCTGGAACCGCCTGGCGCCCAACGTCATGCCCGCGCTGGCCAAGTGCGGCGCGAACTACGCCAACGGCCAGCTCATCAAGATGGAAGCGGTCCTCAACGGCTACAGCGAAGGCATCGCCCTGGACACCAACGGCTTCGTCAGCGAAGGCTCGGGCGAAAATATCTTCCTCGTGTTCGGCAATCGGCTGCTCACCCCGCCGTTGGGCAACTCAGTGCTGCCGGGCATCACGCGCAACTCGGTCATCGCCCTCGCCCGCGACTGCGGCTTCGAGGTCACCGAAGGCATCGTCCCGCGCGAGATGCTCTACATCGCCGACGAAGTGTTCTTCACCGGCACCGCCGCCGAAGTCACCCCCATCGCCTTCATCGACAAAATCCAGGTCGGCGCGGGCAAGTGCGGTCCGGTGACCAAGCGGCTGCAGGAAGAGTTCTTCGCGATCATCGACGGCAAGAAGGAAGACAAGTACGGCTGGTTGACCTTCATCTGAACAATCGAATTTTTACACGGATGGGTTAAGCAATGCTCTGGACGATTGTGGTGTGGCTGTTCTGGCTCGCCGTCATCGGCGTGGCCGGCTTGTACGTACTGGCGACGATCTGGCTGGTCGACCATCGTCGGGCCGATGAAATTCATTACGCCAAAACCGACGACGGCTGGGACATCGCCGTGCATCGTCTGCGACCGCGCAACGGCAAGGCGAAGAAGATCCCGGTCATCCTACAGCACGGTCTGGCCGCCAACCACCGCAACCACGATCTGGAAGACCGCTACAGCCTCGGCCTCTACCTAGCCGGGTTGGGCTACGATTGCTTCCTGCCCGACCTGCGCGGCGCCGGCGACAGCATGATCACCACCTGGCACCGGCGCGATCGCTGGCATATCGGCTTCGAGGATTACGTCCAGCGCGATATGCCGGCGGTCTTCGCCAAGGTCAAAGAGCTCACCAAGCAGAACAAGGTGCATTTCATCGGCCACTCGATGGGCGGCATGATCGGCTACGCCGTCGCCGAGGGGCCGCTGGCCAAACGCGTGCAGTCCATGACCTCCATCGCCGGGCCGGCCATGTTCGACAAGATGACGCAGTTCAAAACCCATTTGCGTTATCGGTGGCTGCTCAACTGGTTTCCCGTGCTGCACAACAACGTCTTTATGCGCATCATTGCACCGCTCGCCTATTTCTTCCCGGCCATCGCGCGCACCGAGGTCAATCCGCGCAACGTCGAAGGGCCGGTCATCGCTCGCGCCGGGGCCAACCTGATCGCGCCCATTCCGCGCAAGCTGCTGCTGGAGTTCGGCGCGTGGGTCGAGTTCGGCGACTGGGGCGCGCCGGCGGAAAACAGCTACCAGAAACGCCTGAACGAAATCACCGTGCCGCTGTACTGTCTGGCCGGGGCCGACGACTTTTGGTGCCCGCCGCGCGTCATCGAACAGGTGCCCGACATCGTGGCCGGCGAGAAGAAACGATATCGGTTGTTCTCCAAGGCCAACGGCGACGCCGACGACTACGGCCACGGCGATTTCATCGTCGGCCGCAAGGCGCCCGAAGAGGTGTTTCCGACCATCGGCGACTGGCTGGCGGACAACGACCCCGCTTGATCCTTGCATCCGCGCGCGATTGCTGCTAATTCACTAACCGATTCCTTAATCGCGAGGCGAACGTGGGCGAGCTGCGACCGCACAATCTGCTCGAATTGATCGGCAACACGCCGTTGGTGAAAATCCGCCGCCTCAACCCCAATCCGCGCGTGACGATTCTCGCCAAGCTCGAGGGCTACAACCCCGGCGGTTCGATCAAGGCGCGCCCCGCGCTGGCGATGGTCGAGGCCGCGGAAAAAAGCGGCGAGCTCGTGCCCGGCAAGATCGTCATCGAGCCGACCAGCGGCAACACCGGCATCGGCGTGGCGATGATCTGCGCGATCAAGGGCTACCGCTGCCTGCTGGCGATGAGCGAGAACGTCAGCCGCGAACGGCGTAAGATCCTCGCCGCTTACGGCGCGCAGTTCATGCTCACCCCGGCCGAACTGGGCACCGACGGCTCCATCGAAAAGGTCTACGAGATGGAGCGCGCCGACGTCGAAAAGCGCTACGTGCTGCTCGACCAGTACAACAACCGCGCCAATCCGCTGGCGCATTACACGAGCACCGCACCGGAAATCTGGGAGCAGACCGCCGGTCGCCTCACGCACTTTTTCTCGGCCATCGGCACCACCGGCACCGTCGTCGGCTGCGGTCGCTTCTTCAAGGATCAAAACCCCGACATCCAGGTCGTCGCCGTCGAGCCGTGCATCGGCCATCGCATCCAGGGCCTCAAGAGCCTCAAGGAATCCTACGTGCCGGGCATCTGGGACAAAAAGACGATCGACCGCCGCGTGACCGTCAACGACGAACAGGCTTACTCCACCACGCGCCGGCTCGCACGCGAGGAAGGGCTGATGTGCGGCATGTCCAGCGGCGCGGCGATGTGGGCGGCGCTGGAAACGGCGAAGGAACTCGACGAGGGCGTATTGGCAGTCATTCTGCCCGACGGCGGCGAGCGGTATCTGTCGACCGATCTGTTCACCGTGACGGAGGCGTAAAATGTCGGTGAAGCTGCGCAACGTGCTGACCAAACGCAAGGCGACTTTCCGCCCGCTGGAGGAAGGCCGCGTGCGCATGTACACCGACGGTCCGACCGTCCACGCGCTGGCCGACCTCGGCCTGGCCCGGCGCATCGTCGTCAACGACCTGATCAAGCGTGTGCTCATCGCCAACGGCTATACGGTCACGCACGTGATGAACGTCACCGACCTCGACGACAAAACCATCAACGCC
Source organism: uncultured Pseudomonadota bacterium (assembly GCA_937967875.1). Classification (GTDB taxonomy): domain Bacteria; phylum Lernaellota; class Lernaellaia; order Lernaellales; family Lernaellaceae; genus CALBTQ01. Next base: position 2,654 of record CALBTQ010000782.1, on the reverse strand, counting down.
AGCGCCGACGCCGGCGAGGACATCAAGGATCTTACCCAACGCTTCGAGCGCGAATTTTTCGCCGACATGGCCGCGCTGGGCTGTCTGAGCGCCGACCACACGCCGCGCACCAGCGACCACATTGAGCAGATGCTCGCCCTCACGCGCAAGCTCATCGACGCCGGCTACTGCTACGAAATGCTGCGCAGCGTCTACTTCAACGTCGGCAAGGCCAAGGACTACGGTCGGCTTTCGGGCGTGGACACGCGCAAAATCCGCTTCGGCGCGACCGTCGACCTGGACGATTACGAGAAAAACGATCCGCGCGATTTCGTCATGTTCAAGCGCTGCGACCTCGCCGAAATCCGGCGCGGCATCGGCGTGAAGTCCGAGTGGGGCCACGTGCGCCCCGGCTGGCACGTGCAATGCGCGGCGATGTCCACCCACTACCTGGGCTTGAAATTCGACCTGCACATTTCGGGCAAGGACCTGGCCTTCCCGCATCACGAAAACGAAATCGCGCAGATCGGCGCGCTCACCGGCGAGCCGCCCGCGCACACCTGGGTGCACAGCGAGCTGGTCTACGCGGGCGGCAAGAAAATGAACCGCGTCGCGGGCAACGCCAAAACCGTGCGCGAACTGCTGGACGCCGGCTACGAGGGCCGCGCGCTGCGCTATTGGATCATCACCACCAACTACCGCCATCCGCTGCATTACAGCGAGGAAAATCTCGAGACGGCCAAAAAATCGCTGCACCGCCTCGACCTGTTCATGCGCCGCCTCAAGCACGTGCGCGGCGACCAGCGCCATCCCGAGTTGCTGCCTTTGGCCCGCCGGGCCGAAGCGGATTTCTTTGCCGCGCTGGCCGACGATATCAACATTTCCGCCGCGATGGCCGTGCTCTTCGATCTGATGCGCAAGGTCAACCAGTTGACCATCGATTTTCCGTTGTCGCCGGCCGACGCCCGCGACATCCTGGCGACCTTCTACCGCGCCGACGCCGTGCTCAACGTGCTGAGCTTCGCCGAAGACACCATCGACCGCGAGATCGAACGCCTGCTGAAAAAACGCGAGAAGGCACGCGCCGCCGGCGATTACGCCGCCGCCGACGCCATCCGCGACCAGTTGGCGCAGCGCGGCTTGCAGATCATCGACACCGCGCACGGCCCGCGCATCGCCACCGTCGAGCGCGATTGATCGCCCCTTGGGCTTTGCCCCGCTTTTCGCTACAATCCACCGCATACCCCCAACGAAAGGATGCCGACATGCGCCAATCGTTTGCATTGCTGATCGCCCTGGCCTTCGTCACCGCCCTGGTCGCCGCGACCGTCGTCCACGCCGGGCCGGTCAACGCGCGCGCCCTCACCGCCGCCGAACAGGCGCAAGTCGAGGCCGGCGAGGTCATTCTCGAAAGTCAGAAGTACCAGGACGCCGAAGGCAAGACGCGCGGTCGCGGTCTGGCCATCGGTTACATCAAGGCCGACAAGGCCAAGATCCTCAACACGATCCTCGCCTACGAAACCTATCCGCAGTGGATGCCGCGCGTGAAGCAGACGTCCGTTTACAAAAGCTCGGCGACCGAAAAGAACGTCAAGTTCGCACTCAAGGTGCTCATCACCGTCGAGTACCACATCAAGCACTCGATCAACGCCGACGCGGGCGAAATCACCTGGACGCTCGACGAGAGCAAGCCCAACGACATCAAGGCGACCACCGGCTTCTGGAAAATCGTGCCTTACAAAGACGGCTGCCTGGTGTACTACTCGGTGACGTTGGACACCGGCAAAGCCGTGCCCGCCGCCGTCGAGGATTACCTGACGAAAAAGGACCTGCCCAACATCATCAAAACCCTGCGCACGCGCGTGGGCGGGTGATCCGACGCCCGAGGAGAAGCGCCCCGTGAAGAAGATTCGGCTCAGCGCCCAATTGCTCTTGACGATCACCGTGTTCGCCGCCGCGCTGCTGATGCAGTTGCGCATCTATGACCTGGGGCCGGACATCGACCGCGAAGGCGTGATCGTCGAGGGCGCGCGCGCGCAACGCCAGGGCGCGGTCGATTACGACGCACTGGGCGTTCGTTCGGGGCGTTTCATGATCGAAGATCCGATCTTGCGCCTCGGCGGCAACCTGACGACGTTGCGCAGTTTCTGGTCGGTGCTGCGCGCGGCGACGGCGGCGATGATCTTCTACACGGTCATGGTGCTGGCCGGCGCGGGGGCCGCCTTTCCCGTCGCGCTGGTTTCGCTGCTGCTGCCCGGCCCCTGGGCCGAAGCATGGACGCCCTTCGTCTCGCTGCTGGTGGTCGTCGCGTTGCTCTTCTTCCGACGCAAGCCGCGTCAGTCGACCGCGCTGTTGGTCGGCGTCGCCCTGGGCGTGGCGATCGCGGAAGATCCCGGCGTCGGCCTCTGGCTGTTGCTCGCCGCGCTGCCCGCCATCAGCCGTCTGGTCAGCGCCGGCCGCGATCGCTTTACCGCGCCCGCCTTGGCCTTCGCCGGGGCCTGCGTGAGCCTGCTGGTCTTCGCGCCCTGGGTGCGCAAAATCGACCTGGGCGCCTTCGCCGGCGAGTACCTGCACGCGCTGCCCGGCGCGCTCGCCGGCTGGTCGTCGCTGCCGCCCGCGCTGTACCCGAAGATCGGAAGAGCACACGTCTGAACTCCAGTCACCGAATACGATCT
>CALBTQ010000781.1 GCA_937967875.1 uncultured Pseudomonadota bacterium | reverse complement strand
GTTTTTTTTTTTTTTTCAAGCAAAAGACGGCATACGAGATCGTATTCGGTGACTGTAGTTCAGTCTTGTGCTCTTCCGATCTGGAAGTGCGTGACATCATCTACATCGTGCGCCGTGGCAACGACGTGTTCCGCGTCGAAAAAGGCTTCACGTTGATGGACGGCGACACGCTGGGCGTGTTCGTCGACTACGCGGACGTGGAAGGCGATACGGCGGCCGGTCAGATGATCGTCGCGTTCGGCGGCAATCAGACGACGTTGGACATGCCCAACGGCGGCATCAAGTTCAACAGCTTCGAAGACAAAGTATACGTGGGCTTCACCGTGGCCGGTCCGCTGGCGTCGGGAACCTACAATTTCACCATCACGCTGGTCGACCGCGAGTGCGGCAACCAGGGTGTGCCGGCGGCCGGTTCGTTCGCGTCCGAAGGCCAGTCGGCCGACAACGCCAAACTGCCGACCTCGATGACTTTCGAGATGTTCGAAGTCTACGATCGCGGTTTGGACAAGTACACTCTCGGCAAAGGCTTCGTGGACATCAGCTCGATCAAGATGCAGACGGGCGGCAACTACCTGTACGAACTCATGGAGTTCGACGTCGCCATCGTCCAGGCCTATTTCTGGGGCTTCTCGCAGACCGATAAGTTCACGGATTTGACCTGGGACAACGTCAACAAGTTGATCTTCACGACCACCCACGACACCCGCAAGACCAAGTACGACGAAACCGACGACATCCAGGCGATGGCTTTCTACATCGACCAGCCGATGAGCGCCGGTCTGTTCACCTTCTACGGCGACGAAGGCTGGAACATCTATCCGAAGTCTCCTTACGGCGACAACGAAGACCAGCCCTTCATGCGCGGCGACTTCGAGACCACCAGCATCAAGATTCCGTACTGGCCGATCTACGAAGTCAACACCCAGTACACCGGTTGCGTGGTGCCTTGCGAATACTGGATCGACTACATCTACGACGATGCGCGCAGCTCGGTCCGCGGCTTCGGTTCGCGTTCGGAAGCCATTCAGCACTGCGAAGCGCACAGCGCCGACCCGTTCTGGATCGACACCTTCACCTGCTACAAGAAGGCCCAGTCGGCGAACAACGGCTGCATTTCGCTGAGCGATTGTCTGGATGACGTGGACGATCCGTCCAATAACGCGCCGAATCTGTGCGAAGTCATCGACGACGTGTACCTGAAGGTGCGGGTCAACGTCGACCAGGCTTACCTGGCCAACGAAACCTACGCCGATGTACTCGCCAAGACCGGCGACGAAGCGCTCCGCCTCGGTCTGTATGCTCCGACCGACCAGTGGAAGCTCGTACCGGGCGGCCATGTGGAATTCAATCTGGCGCAACAGAACTACAAACTGTCGATGCCTTACATGCCGCTGGTTCCGGATGAGTTCATGCAGATCGTCGCGGCCGACGGTTCGATGCAGAGCCAGATCTACCTGGCCCTGGTCGGCGAAATCTCCGGCACGACGGTGGTCTACGGTACCGGCTTCTACGAGCCCAAAGACGACGTCGACGGCGACTGGTTCTGGCTGATTCTCTACAGCTACAACTGGGTCGATCTGGAGTCCGAAGGCTGGACGCTCGGACCGGTGTCGGGCAACTCGATTTACGGCTATGTCAATTTCTTCGAACCGATCATCGACATCAACTTCGGTGATGCCCGCGCGACGGGTGGTTCGATCCTCGAGCCGTAAACGTACATTTCGTTCGCTAAAAGGGCCGGCAAACGCCGGCCCTTTTTTTTATAGCCGGCCGTGACTTGGTTAATGCTGGGATAATGCCAGTCAATCCACAACACACCTTTGGCTATCGCTAAAAGTGTTGCACAAAGGCGAAGCCGCCAATTTTGAAAGGCGTGGCGCTTGCCGCCCCTTTTTTTATGTGTTATCGCCCTAGCGAACCGGCAAATTCATGGGCGAATCGATGGCAAATGCGTTCACCACATCAACCCGACGCACGGCGGCCCTGTTCGTCGCCCTGGGCTCCTATGCGCTGATCGGGCAGACCGTTCTGCTGCGGCAGTTCCTGGCGGTCGTGCAAGGCAATGAGATGGCCGTCGGCTTGCTGTGGACGGCCTGGTTCGCCGGCATCGCCGCCGGCGCGACGCTGCTGGGCCGGCTGGCCGATCGCCTGCGCCGTCCGGCGTTTTGGAGTACGGCGGTTTTCTTTTCCGGCGCGGCGCTGCCCCCCGCCTCCTTGATTGCCATCAAATTGTTGCCGCTGATTTTTCCGGCGCCGCCCGGCCTGGTGCCGGGTTGGTCGGCCGTGGCCGTCGCGGCGCTGCTGTGCTCGCCGGTAGGCTGGTGGATCGGCGCGGTCTTCGCCTATTTCGCTGCCTTGCACGGGCGCGACGAGCGCATCGTCGGCCGATTGTTCGTCTGGGAAGCTGTGGGCAGCCTGGCCGCCGGGCTGTTCTTCGCCTTCGTGCTGGTTCCTCGCGTGCCGCCCAGCGGGGCGATCGCGGTCGCCGTGGGCGTATTATCGTTGGGGCTCGCGTTTTGGAATCTGCCGCGCGTCGGCGGCTGGATCGGCGCGGCGGGGGTGGTGCTGGTTACGTTGTTCGTGCTGAGCTCGGCGGACGATCGTGTCGAACAGCGCCTGGAGCGATTCCGTTTCGATGCGCAGCAAACCGGCGCGCAATTCGAAGAGGCCGTGCAGACGCGCTATCAGAACGCGGTCTTCGCGCGGGCGGGGCGACAGGCTCAGCTTTACGGCGACGGCGGCTATCTGGACAGTTTTCCCGATCCGTTCGTCTACCGGCAGGAAGCCGCGCTACTGTTGGCGCAACAGCCGCGGGCGGAAAAGGTTGCGCTCCTGGGCGGCGGGGTGACGGGCTTGGGCGCGGCGTTGCTGGTCGCGCCGCACATTCAACGATTGGACATCGTGCACCTGGACGCCCAATTGTCGCGGGAGATTCTGGCCCGGCTGCCCGACGAGGATTTCCGGCTGTTGGCCGGGCCGCGCGTGCGCTGGCAGGCGATAGACGTGCGGCGGTTCGTCAAGCAACGGGCCGCTGAATACGATCTGGCCGTGATCGTCGCGCCCGATCCGTCGACCGCGTGGCTCAATCGCCTGTACACGGTCGAGTTTT
>CALBTQ010000780.1 GCA_937967875.1 uncultured Pseudomonadota bacterium | reverse complement strand
TGTCGATGGCCAAGGCGCTGTCCCAGCCGACCTCTTCCCCGCCGCCGCCGTCGATGACCGTGCTTTCCCAGGAGGCGGCGTGCCCGCGCGTAAGCAGCAGCGTGCCGTCTTCGTCGTCGAAATAGGTGATGTACGACAAGGTCGAGGACACCACGGCGATGTCGGTTTCGCGTCCGCCGACTTTCCGCTCGGTGTCGATGTACTGGACGGTGTAATCGTCGGGATCGAACCAGAGAAACACGAGGTCTTCGGCGCCGCTGTCGATGTAGGCGATGCGCGGCCAGCCGTCGGGATCGGGCTGCATGCTCGCGCCCAGTCCGACCGGGCCGTATTCTTCGAGCATTTCGCTGTACCACGTTCCGCCGTCGCGATAGGCGTAACGCAGATCGAGGTTATCGTTGTCGATGTAGGCGATGTGCGGATCGTTGCCCGAATCGACGTAGATCGAACAGTCGCCGCCGACGTTGCCGTTGGCGTCGACCACGGCCAGCGACCATCCGCCGCCGCCCAATTCGGCCACCTTCAGATCGCCGTTGGTTTCATCGTAATAGCAGACGGCCGGCCAGCCGGTGACGCCCAGGGCGATATCGGTCATCGCGCCGACGCCGCCTTGATCGACGGTATCGATGGTAAATTCCGCCGACGCCGCGGCCGCGGTACAAACAATCATTAATACGATAAGCCAGATTCGCTTCATGCTGCACGCCTCCCATGGGTAAGGATAACCGTCTTTGCGTGGTGCGGTCAAAGGCTCAGGAGAGCAACGCGGAGAAACACGTCAGCATCGTCGCCGGATCGTCGAGCTGATCGGCGCATTCGAGCGCATCGATCAAAAAGGCCTTGAGTTCGGCATTCGGCGGATTTTCCACCATATCGGCGAAATCGAGTTTCTGCGAGCCGATCAACGCCGGCAGGCCGATGCTTTCCAACAACATGTTGGCCAAAGCCAGATCGAAGGTGTTGTAGAGATCGGAAGAGCACACGTCTGAACTCCAGTCACCGAATACGATCTC
>CALBTQ010000779.1 GCA_937967875.1 uncultured Pseudomonadota bacterium | reverse complement strand
CTCTTCCGATCTGGCTTCACCGCGCCGGATCGCCAACATGCGGTGACTGGGGATCGACGCGGCTCCTTCGGAAAAGTTGAAGTAGTTTTTGAATTTCGCGGCGTCCGCCGATTTTTCCTTGTCCTTTTTCACCAACGCGGCCACGGTGCCCGATCCCAGGAAGATGTTGCGCACGGCTGCACGCACCTCGGCGTGTTCGGCGACGCGCTCGGCGCAGATGTCACGCGCGCCGGCCCAGGCGGCTTCAACGTCGGGCACGCCCTTTTCCGCATCGACAAATTCGGCCGCTTTGGCGGCGAGGTCGCCCGCGAAGGATTCCTGAGCCCAGATCAGATCGGCCAGCGGCTCCAGACCCTTGGCGATCGCTTCGGTTGCGCGCGTTTTGCGCTTGGGCTTGTAGGGCAGGTAGATGTCTTCGAGCTCGGTGGCCGAAAGCGTCGCCTCGATTTTCTCACGCAACTCGTCGGTCAGTTTGCCGATCTTTTCGAGCTGGCGGACGATCGTTTCTTTGCGGTTTTCCAGATCGCGCAAGTACTCGAGTCGATCGCGAATGGCGGCGATCTGCACTTCGTCCAGTGAGCCGGTCACTTCCTTGCGGTAACGGGCGATAAACGGGACGGTGGCTTCGCCGTCGAGCAACTCGATGGTGCGCTCAACGGAGGTTTCCTTCAGTTTCAGGTCGGAAGCTATCTGAGCCGAATAATTCATCTTCACCTTCTCACTTCTCACGGGTCGATGGTCTTGCATCGTTGCAAATTTTGCCTTCTTGTCAAGACGATTTTGCGATGAATCGAACCATCTTTTTCCCCAGGTTTTGGCGCGCCGTCAACCAATATTTTCCATGGCGAGTTGCGGCAAACGCCAAATCGCGATATCAAAGATTTTGTGGTGAATTTGCGATGAGGGGAAGCGATTATGAAAATCCAATTATCCAACAGTGGACCATGGTGGTGGCTTGCGGCGCTGGCCATGATGATGTTCTCGCTCACCCTGACGGTAGCTTGCGAGAGCGACGACGATGACGATCTGGACGCCGATGACGACGATTTCATGGACGACGATGACGATGCGATGGATGACGACGACGATGACGATAACGACACCGGTGACGATGACGACGACGATGACGATACCGGCGACGACGATACCGGCGACGACGACACCGGGGACGACGATACGGCCGACGACGACACGGGCGACGACGACACCGCGCCGGTCGAACGGTTGATCTGGACCTTCGTGCCGCCCGACGGCAAGGTGCACGTCGAGTGCGTCGGTTCGATCGAGGATGTCGACGGCGACGATGTGCCCGACATCCTGGCGCATGCGTTCGATTCGATTAATTCGCCCGATGAGGCCGACACGACCTTCTGCATTAGCGGCGCGAGCGAAGGCGAGGCGACGTTGATCTGGGGAGCGCATCCGAAAAACGATCATCCGACATTTCCGTCAGACTCCGGCGGCGACGGCGATAAAATTCTCACGTCCGTGCGCGATCTCAACGACGACGGCGTCGAGGATGTACTGCTGGGCACGGCCTGGGGCAACCGCACCGCCTACGCGCTCGACGGCACCGACGGCAGTAAGATCTGGATGTTCTGCACCTACACCAACCCGGGATCGCCCGACGACGGATGGATCATGTCGATCGACGCTTTCCCCGACGTCAACGGCGACAGTGTGCCCGAGGCGATCTTCGGCGTGGGCAGCGACAACAACAGCGGCTATCTGGTCGACGGCGCCGACGGCTCGGTGCTCTGGCGTCTGGCCGCGAGCGTTGATGTCATCTACGACGTGGACGCGCTCGACGACATCAACGACGACGGCACGCCCGACGCGGTGTTGGCCGGCGGCGATGATGAAGACCGCGTTTTCGCCGTCGAAGGCGACAGCAGCGGCGCGGGCAACGTGTTGTGGACGGCGGACACGGGCAACAATTATTGCCTAGCGACGATCGAGGACATCAACAGCGACGGCTACAAAGACGTGCTGGCCGGCTCGTGGGGACAGAACGCCGTGGTGGCGGTCAACGGCCACACCGGCGCGATTTTGTGGACGAGCACGGCGACGCTCGCGCCGATCCGCATCGTGCCGCTCGACGACGT
>CALBTQ010000778.1 GCA_937967875.1 uncultured Pseudomonadota bacterium | reverse complement strand
CGGCGACCACCGACACCTACACTCTTTCCCTACACGACGCTCTTCCGATCTGGAATTATTTACGATATTGGCCGAACAACATCGTTGATGAACCATTATCCCTAATGAGCCATATGAGCCATTTCCGCCGTCAATCATGTTGTTAACCACTTCCACGTAACTTGATTCGAGTACGATGCCTTCCGCACCGTACCCGTCCCCACCGTAAATAGCGTTATTGGCGATGGTCATCTGTTGGTTTTCATAAACGTATACGGCATACGCATTGTGTAACGAGTCGGCAATTCCGCCGTCTAGATCGTTGTCGACGATGCTGGCGACCGAATCGTGAGCCAAATAGACGCCGTAGGTTTGCTCGGCTTCACCGCCGACGATGTGATTCTCGGTTATTTCGACCGTGGAACGCTCGCCATAAACGCCAAAGGATAGATGGGATATCGGCGTACCGCTGTTCCCCTCAATCTCATTGCGCATCATGACCACCGTGGAATCGGCGATATATATGCCGAATGACGTATCATTGAAAGGAAAAGCCCTGTCTTTTCGCAATGACGTTTCCGCCTGCAAAACGGTTACGCCGTTGTCGGTAAAGGCCACATCCGCTCCATCGATGATCTTCACGCCGTAAGCGTCGGTGGACGAACTGTTGCCCTGAATGGATAATCCGCCGACCTCGATGGGTTCTCTCGTTGCCGCGCCGGTGATCGTCAGCGCCGGTTGGTCGTCCAGGCCTTCGATGCTCGTTTGGTTCGCGGCGATGTCGCGCGTCCAGCCGCTGTCCTCGTAGCCGCCCAACAACGAAACGCCGCTGATGGACACGCTTTCCGCGTAGGTCCCGGCGGCGACATGCACCGTGCCGGCCGTGGCGACCAACTCGACGCCGGCCACGATCGTCCGTTTCGGCTCCGTCTGCGTTCCCGGGCTGGCGTCGTCGCCGTTGACGCTCACATACACGTCGTCCGGCCCGGTGTCGTCATCGATCGTATCGTCGTCGGAGGTGTCGTCATCGTCGATCGTGTCGTCATCGTCGATCGTGTCGTTATCATCGATCGTGTCGTCGTCGGAAGTATCGTCGTCACAGGTGTCGTCGTCGCAAGTATCGTCGTCGCCGGTGTCGTCATCGACAGAATCGTTGTCGTCGCAACCAGTCTGTGAGAAAAAAAGCAATAATGACAAAAAGATAAACAATATAGCATATTGAATTTTCATATTGATAAATCCTAAATTGGTTAGCTACTCTTAAGTGTATTTAATTACGGACACAACGCACGTCTTGATCATACCCGTCCCCACTGCCGGAAATGTCGCCATAATGAAAATCAACAAACCAAGCATAAGGAGTCAAATAGTCGCTTATTTCTGAAGAAGACCAGTACATACCGCAGATGCCATTCAACGTAGACGGCCAATAACAACCATCGGCAGGGCCATCATCATATATGCATCCGCCGCATGAACCGCTCCAGCAGCTTGAATCCAAGCAGGAGTCGTCAACGCCACATGAGCCGTCGCTTTCCGAATCTTCGCAGCCTCGAATCAAACTACGAAGTTCCGAAATGGATGGCAGGCGCCAGTCGCTATAGTCACTCCAGACTAAATCATCACAGTGAGTTTTTGCTTCATCCCATTCATAACAACAGTCGGAATCGTTCTGCCACATCAACCCGGTAAGGGGATCTTCCCAGACATCATGAACAGAGTCATCATCATCGTCGCCGCTATCGTCGTTATCATCGTCGTCGGTGTCGTCATCGTCGTCGGTATCGTCATCGACGGAGTCGTCATTGTTATCATCGTCGTCATTGTCGCTGCTTT
>CALBTQ010000777.1 GCA_937967875.1 uncultured Pseudomonadota bacterium | reverse complement strand
AGATCGTATTCGGTGACTGGAGTTCAGACGTGTGCTCTTCCGATCTGGCAGTTCGTGCACATGCCCGCGTACGTCAATCTGGAGGGCGGTTATCGTATCCGCGAGGGACAATACACCGAGCAATGGCGCTATCGGGCCGATGGCGGTTTTACCTATGGGATGGGCTTTCTCAACGTGGCGCTGTATGGCCATGCCGCCGCCAACGGGACCGATCATGCGGAAACCTGGCGCAATCCGATGGTCCGCTATTCATCCGCGTTGGGCGAGGTCGAGCCGAGCATCGGTCTGCGTTTTCTGGACGACCGCTTCCGCTTTTCGCTCGGTTACACGCTCGCCGTATGGGGGCGCGGCATCGGCGCGGGCGATGCGTTCAGCGCGACGGTGCAGACGTGTTTCTGAGCGTTACAGCTTCACCTCGGTTTTAGCCGCGACCATGTCGACGATCTCGACCTTCGGCGCATCGTCGCCCAACATGTCCAACACCGCCGGCGGCAGACTGCGATAGCGTAGGCGCACCGTGACGTTCAGCTTTTTACCCTTTCTCGGCGCGGCGAAGGTGAAGGTCTCCAATCGGAAGCCGCCGGGCGCGATGCGGTAATCGTGCAGCACACGATCGGCCGTGGTGATGTTCAAGGTCGGCTTGCCGTTCGCGTCGCCCAGGGCCATGTGGTAAAGCACCGTATCGTCCGGCAACACGCCGTTTTTCAGCGGCACGCCCGAGGAAAAGACGGTCTTGCCGTTCGGGTCGGTCGCCACGACCTCCAGCCACATCTGGCGCAGTTCGGTCACGCCGGTCGGCAGGTAATGCCCCGCGCCGTCGTTGATGACCTTCACCCGTACGCGCACCAGTCCGTCATCCGTCGTGGAAGACAATTCCAGCGAAGCCGCGTTCAGCAGCCGTTCACGCGCCATTTGCGGACGATCGCCGCCGGGCAGGAACGTGTTGGCCCCCACGATGTTGTGCCGCCAAACATGCGGACGATCCATGCCGTCCTCGGCCGATTTGCCGGGTCGGTCGGGACGGGCGGTCTTCCCGGTGGCCGGCGTGCCCAACGCCTGGCGCATGTGGCAATCCTGGCAGGTGATCGTCGTGGCCGGATCGCCGGTGAAGTACGGACCTTGTTCCCATTCGGTGTACGTCGTTTCCAGCGGTGTTTCCAGCACGACGTGCGTGACGTTGTGGCAGCCGCCGCAGAAACGCGCCTCGGTGTGCAGCGCGGAATATTCCAGGCCGTGCATTTCGCTATGCCCATCGTTGCGCGGGCCGCGTTTGACGCCCATATCGTCTTCGCTTTCGCCCGGGTCGATCAAATGTCCGGTGTTCTTCGTTTCCTTCAAACCGCTGACTGTATGGCAGTAATCGCAGAAAATTCCGTTGACCTTCGATCCCGTCGCCGTGGCGAAGGGCTGGCCGGGATTGGTCATCAAATTTCCGGCGAAGGCGGCCGGGGCGTGGCACTTGATGCAAGATCGGAAGAGCGTCGCGTAGGGAAAGAGTGTAGATCTCGGTGGTCGCCGT
>CALBTQ010000776.1 GCA_937967875.1 uncultured Pseudomonadota bacterium | reverse complement strand
TACGAGATCGTATTCGTTGACTGGAGTTCAGACGTGTGCTCTTCCGATCTCCCTGCTCTATTTCGTCGTTTCGGTCGTGCCGGCGCCGGGCGCGCGCGACACCTTCAAGCTGGTCGGGCCGATGCGCTTCGGATTTTTAGGCTCGGTGCTCTTGGTGTGGATCGGCGAAATGCTCGCGGCGGCGATCAGCTTTCCCATCGGGCGCTGGGCCGGGCGCGATCTGCTGGAACAACTTTTCGGCGCGCGGATGGTTCGTCTCAACGAACGACTCAAGGGCGCGAGCTGGAAGTCGATCGCGTTCCTGCGCATCCTGCCGGTCATCCCCTATCGTCACTTCAACTTTTCGGCGGGGCTGGTCGACGTGCGCTTCGGCGCGTACCTGCTGGGCAGCGCGGTGGGCATTTTGGGGCGTACCGCGTTTTTCCAATTTCTGTTCGCCGTCGCCATGGATTTCATGATCGCGCGCGGCGTGACCATTCTGCAACTTTATGTCGTTTCGGTCTTCCTCGTGCCGATCATGCTTGGTATCTTTTTCCTGTTCGGCCGTAAACGAAAGAAAAACAAAGCCGCTCACCAAGAGCGGGAAACGAGTTCATCAGCATCATGAAAATCGGCAACCGCCATCGCAGACGCAACATCGCAATCGGAGCGATCACTTTGCTGATCGTCTGCGGGCTGTTGGTCGTCGGCGTCGCCAACAAGCGGCGGCAGACGGCGGAAGAACGGCAGTTGCTGCACCGGGCCGATCTGCTGACCGCCAAGGCGCTGGCCGGGCGTTGCGCGCTGTATGCGCAAGCCGAAGCGCTGTACAAACAGGCGATGCGCTTTCATCTGCAAAACCGAGATCTGGTGGGCCGCGCCGGTTTGTGCGCCACGCTGAGCGGTTATTGCGGACAGGACGTGCGAGCGTTACTCATCACCCGTTTGCATCTGCTGACGACCGGCAATGCGCAGCCCGACGACATCAAGGCGGTGCTTGAGCTGCAACTGGCCGCGGGCGACCGACAAGGCGCGCTGGCGACCACAGCGCGTTATGCGGATGATCCGTACAGTCTTTGGCTGGGAGAATGGTTGCGCGAACTGCCCGCGCCCGGCGAGGAGTGAGGGAATGGAACTTTCACCCAACGAACGCGACAACCTGTTACAGTGGGACGGCCGGCGGCGCGGATTTTACGAAGTCTACTATCTGAAGTGGAACGACGCGGCCGGCCGCACGGCCTGCTGGATCCGCTACACGCTCACCAGCCCGTTGCCGCGCGTGGGCGCACCCTATTGCGAACTGTGGGGAATTTTCTTCGACATCGATCATCCGGAAAAAAACTTCGCGGTGAAAAATCGTTTTCCCATCGAGCAGCTTTCTTGGGACGTCGATCGGTTCCGCGTGTCCATCGCCAAGGGCGAGCTCACGCACAACGCCTGCCGTGCGCGGATCGAACACGAGGGACACGAACTGGCGTGGGATTTGACCTTCGCGTCGACTCTGCCGACCTATCGCTACTTTCCGTACGAGTCGTTTTATCGCGGCGCGTTCCCCAAAACCAAGGGCGTTTCGCCGCACGTCGATGCGCGTTTCGACGGCACGATCAAGGCCGACGGGCGGACCATTCGCTTGCACGACGCGCCGGGGCAACAAACCCATTTGTGGGGCACGCAACACGGACAGCGATGGGCGTGGGGACACTGCAACACGTTCCGCGAAGACCCGACCGCGCTGTGGGAAGGCCTGGATGTGCAAATTAAAGTCGGGCCGGTCCTCAGCCCGCATTTCAAGCTGTTTTACGTGCGTTGGCAGGGACGCGATTATTTCTTCAACGACCTGTCCGCGTGGCTGCGCAACGAAAGCGACTGGCGGGTCGGCCGTTGGACGTTTGCGCTGCAAAACGAAGAGCTGCGCATCGACGGCGCGGCGGTGTGTCGCTTCGACGAACTGGTTGCGGTCACCTACATGGACCCCAACGGCAATTCGCTGTGGTGCAACAACAGCAAGATCGCTTCGCTGCGTTTGTCGATCTACGATCGCGACGGCGCGCACCTGACCGAGCTGACCAGCGAACACGGCGCGGCGGCGGAGTTCGTCGACCGAGTGACGCATCCGCAGGTGCCCGTGCGCATCTAACTTGAATTCATCCTTCATCTATGATGTATTCGCGTGAATTTATTTGGAGACGTTCCACAATGGCGGAAAATTCCACGCCAAAAAAATTAAGAAAAACGCTCTTGATCGTCTTCGTGCTTTCGTCCTGCACGTTGATGTTCGAGTTGATTATCTCGCGCATGTCGGTTTTCTATCTGAACTACGCCAACAGCTTCATCGCCATTCCGCTGACTCTGTTCGGGCTGGCGGTGGGCAGTTTGCGCGTGCATTTGGGTAAACGGAAGATCGAAGATTACAGCATTTCGCGCAACCTGGTTTTCTTGACGATCTTCTCGTTCATCGCCTTTGCCGTCGTGTTTTTGATTTTCAGTCAGATCTTTCACATCACGCATCGCTC
>CALBTQ010000775.1 GCA_937967875.1 uncultured Pseudomonadota bacterium | reverse complement strand
GCGACCCCCGAGATCTACACTCTTTCCCTACACGACGCTCTTCCGATCTGTGCAATATTGAGCGGCAGGTGCTTTTCCGCATCCAGAAATCGGTACAGCGAGCGCATCAGCAGCGGCTCGTTGGGCGCATAGCAACCCAGCACCGATTCCTGCAGCGCCGCGCCGATGATTTTATTTTTCTTCTCGATCATTGCGATCTCCCGTCTGACGCTCAGCGGTAACGCGAATCCCGGGAAATGTAAAGACGGCGTTCCCGGGTACGACCGGTACAAGACGTTCTCTGTCACCCCGAACTTGATCCGGGGGCCAGAATTTCTTTAACGCCGTGCGCAGCGCGGCCTACCTTTTTTCAAAGAGGTCAGGAAGGATTATCGGGTGGTTCTGGATTCCGGGTCTTCGCCCGGAATGACGGAGTGACTGTCATCCTCGGGCTTGACCCGAGGATCCAGGATTCCTTTACCGCCGTGCGTAGCGCGGCCTACCTTTCTAAGAGGTCAGGAAAGGTATTTCCAGTCCTGGATTCCCGCCTGCGCGGGAATGACGGAAGGGCTGTCATGCACGGCCATGCCCTGCGGGCAAGACCGTGGCACACGGACAATCCCCGCCCACGCGCGTCAGCGCCGGCCGAGGCTCCGTACAATGAAAGCAAATCATAGGTCCAGGGATTATCCCTGGCGCTCTTGCGCAACCCGCCGGGCGCTGCTACAAACCCGCTCATGAAACCATCAGTCAGCACCCATTTATTCGCCTTTGATTTGCTGCGGGAAAATCACCTGCGCCTGATCGCCGAAGCCGGTTTCGGCCATGTGGAACTGTGGGGCGGCACGCCGCACTTCGACTTCGACGACGACGCCGAGGTCGCCCGCGTGCAAGCCTGGCTGCGCGACGCCGGGCTGTGCGTGCGCACGGTGCACTTGCCGTTCTACGAGCACTTCGGACAGCCCAACTTCCGCTACATCAGTTTCGCCGACGCCGATCCGGAAGGCCGTCGGTTGATGGGCGAGCGCTCCCGGCGCCTGATCGACCTATGCGGCGTCTTCGGCTGCGACTGCGTGATCTTGCACCCCGCCGGCGGCCAGGTGGAAGACGCGTGGGGCTTGGATCACCTGCGCCGCGAGCTGGATTGGTTCGTGCCCCATTGCGCCGCGCGCGGCATCGTCATCGCCCTGGAAAACATCATGATGCCCGGCACGCGCACCGGCGAACTGTCCGCCCTGTGCCGCGAGTACGGCCCGACCGTGCGCCTGTGCCTGGACCTCGGCCACGCGCACGTCGACGGCGGCGTGGTCGCGGAAATCATCGACGGCGGCGAGCATCTGATCGCCCTGCACGTCCACGACAACGACGGGGACGAGGACGAGCACAACCTGCCCGGGCGCGGTTCGATCGACTGGCCGGCGGCGCTGGCCGCGCTGGCCGAACATGCGCCGGGCGTCGCCCACTTCACCTTCGAATTGATGTTGCCGGTGACCGGCGCGGCCGACGACCGTTACCGGGAGATGCTGGCCGAAGCGCGCACGTTCTGGTCAACGCACTACGGGAAGATGACATGACGATCACCAGCACCGAAAAAGCGAAGTACGCGGTCGCGAAAATCGAAATGACCGCGCCCTACGACCTGCTGCTGCACCGCATGGCCGGCGACGCCTCGGACCGTCGCTACTACCGCGTCACCTACGGCGCGTTCGGCGAAGCGAAGTCGGTGGTGATGATGGAACTGGCCGATCCGGCCAAGCAGCTCAAGAGCGAGGAAGTGACGCTCTACCACGACGAAAGCGAAGAGCTGCCGTTTATAAACATTCACCGTTTCTTGTCCGACATCGGCGCACCGGTGCCGCGCGTGCTGGTCAACGACGCCGAGCACGGCGTCCTGCTGTTGGAAGACCTGGGCGACACGCTTTTGCTCGACGTCGTACGACGTGGCGACCACGAGGAAATCCGCAAGCTCTACAAGCGCGCCCTGGACATCCTGGTCTACCTGCAAACCAGCGGCACCGAGCAGTTGACCGACCGTTGCCTGGCGCGGCGGCTGACCTATTCCACCGAATTGTTTCTCTGGGAGTTCCGCCATTTCATCGAGTACGGCATCGAAGCGCGCCTGGGCCCGATGCCCGCCGACGAAAAACTCGCCATCGACGATCTGTGCCGGCAATGGTCGGCGCACCTGGCCGGGCTGCCCACCGTGTTCGTCCATCGCGATTACCACTGCCGCAACCTGATGGTCGCCGACAACCGTCTGGTGATGATCGACTTCCAGGACGCGCTGCAGGGCCCGGCCACCTACGATCTGGCCTCGCTGCTGCGCGACAGCTACGTCGACCTGGGCTGGGATCTGGTCGACGAACTGGTCGAGTATTACCTGGCCGTGCGCGAAAAGCGGACCGGCGAGAAAATCGACCGCGCGCAGTTCGCCACCGACCTGTGGATCACCGCGATGCAGCGCAACCTCAAGGCCGCCGGGCGCTTCGTCTTCATCGAGCGCGTAAAAAAGAAACCGGGCTATGAGAAAGACATTCCGCGCACGCTGTCGTACCTGAACGGCTACAAAAAGCGTGCGCCGCAGTTGACCCCGTTGATCGAAAAACTGCGCCTTTGGGCGCCGGAAATCGAGTAGCCGCCATGCGCGCGATGGTGCTGGCCGCCGGTTTCGGCACGCGCCTGCGCCCGCTGACCGAACTCCGCGCCAAGCCCGCCTGCCCCGTCGCCGGCCGGCTGTTGATTCACTTTCCGCTGGCGCGCCTGGCCGCCGCCGGCGTCACCCACGCGCTGCTCAACACGCATCATCTGCCGGAAACCGTCCGCGCCGCCGTGGGCGAAAAACCCTTCGGCCTCGACGTCGAGTTCATTCACGAAGAAACGATCCTGGGCACCGGCGGCGGACTCAAGCACGCGCGCGATCGGCTGGGCGACGACGCGTTCCTGCTGCTCAACGGCGACACGATCAGCGAGGCCGATCCCGCCGCGCTGCTGGACGATCATCGGGCCCACGAAGCGACGGCCACGCTCGCGCTGCTGGACGATCCGCGCAGCACCCACTACGGCGCGATCGAGGTCGACGAAAACGGGCGCGTCGTCGACATCGCCGACTTGCTTGGTAAAAAGGGGGTGCGGCGCGGTCTGTTCATCGGCATGCACGCGCTCAGTCGCGACATTTTCGCCGCGATGCCGCCGGACGATTTCTTCTGCATCGTGCGCGAAACGTACCTGCCGCTGCTACGCAGGCACCCCGGCGCGGTGCGCGCGCGGTTCGTCGACGGACGCTTTTTCGATCTGGGCCGTCCGGTCGATTTGCTGACCGCCAACGCCGCATTGCTGCGCGAACCGGGCGCGTTTTCGTTCATCCATGACGGCCTGAACGCTCACGCCGACAACGTGTGGATCAGCCCGTCGGCCGTCGTCGACGCCACGGCGCAACTGTACGGACCGCTCATCGTCGGACCGCACGCGCAGGTGGGCGCGCACGCCGTTCTCGGCCCGGAAACCGCCGTGGGAGCGGGCGCAATCGTCGCCGCCCACAGCCGCCTGGAACGCTGCATCGTCTGGGAGGAAACGCCGGTCGCCGGCGCCTTCGCCGACGAAATTCTCACCCCCGATCATCGCGTGCGCGCGCACGGATAATCCTCTCGCTTATTGACCCCGGGCCGATTTCGCGTTATGCGAAAGGAAATCAAGTGGTTTCGGTCTTCATTCGGCGCGACGCCGTTGGGCGCAACCCCCGGGGCGTCGTTGCCCGCGAGGAAAAAGAAGTCCGGACGAATCGGCTTCTCGATTGCGCTCGTCTGCCTGATCGGGTTGGGGCTCGGCTGCAG
>CALBTQ010000774.1 GCA_937967875.1 uncultured Pseudomonadota bacterium | reverse complement strand
ACCGAGATCTACACTCTTTCCCTACACGACGCTCTTCCGATCTGCTGGTGCTGGGCGCGCTGGCCGAGCGATTGAAGCAAAGCGCGGTGATCGGCTATCTGGCGGCGGGCGTGCTGCTGGGGCCGCTACTGTTCCAGAAGCAGGCGATCATGGGCTTTGCCGACCTGGGCGTGGCGTTGTTGCTGTTTTCCATCGGGTTGGAATTTTCCTTCCGTCGCCTGCGCAGCCTGGGCCGCGTGGCGCTGGTCGGCGGCAGTCTGCAGATCGGGCTGACCATGCTGGTCTTCGCGGCCGGTCTGGCGCTGGTGTGGCCGTGGTCGCGCGGCGTCGCGCTGGGGGCGATCGTCGCGTTGAGCTCGACGGCGGTGGTGCTGCGCGTACTCAACGACCGGTCGGAGATCGACGCGGTGCACGGGCGCAACGCGCTGGGCATTTTGTTGCTGCAAGACATCAGCGTGGTGCCGTTGGTGCTGCTGATCACCTTGCTGGCCAGCGGCGGCGGAGTCGGCGATTCGTTACTGGCGATCGCCAAGAAGGCGGCGGCGATGGCCGCGCTGGCGCTGTTGTTTTACGGATTGTTCAACATTCTCGTCCCGCGGCTGGTGGCGCGCGAGAGCTTCCGGCGCAATCGTGAGTTGTTTCACCTGCTGACGATCGTGGCGGCGACCGGGGCGAGCTGGCTGGCGCATGTCATGGGCGTGTCGCCGGCGCTGGGCGCGTTTCTGGCGGGCGTGATGCTGGCCGAATCAGGGTACGGCGTGCAGATCCGTGCCGACATCGGACCGGTGCGCACGTTGTTCGTCACGCTGTTTTTCGTGTCGATCGGCATGATGGCCGATCCGCGCGTGATGCTGTTCAAGCTGCCGCTGCTGCTGCTGGGCTTGCTTATCGTTTTCGTCGGCAAAGCGGCGGTCGTGTATTTGGTGATTCGTCTGTTGCGGCAGACGCGCCGGCATGCGTTGGCCACCGGTTTCGCCCTGGCGCAGATCGGTGAGTTTTCCTTCGTACTGGCGATGATCGCCGCGCGCGACGGTTTGATCGATCAGGAAACGTTGTCGTTGGTGTCGTCGGTTACGGTCCTGTCGTTGTTCGTGTCGCCGTTGCTGGTGACCTACGCCATGCCGTTGGCCGAGGCCGTCATCCGGCGTTGGCGCAAGGGCGAGGAAAAAGTGGCGGCCTCGGCGGTCGCAGAGGCGAACGCGGTTTCGCCGGTGGTGATCGTCGGCTTCGGTCCGGCCGGCTATCGGGCAGCGCTGGCGTATGTCGAAGAGGGAATTTGTCCGACGATCATCGAAATGAATCCGCAGTTGGTCGCCGAAGCGCGCGACCAGGGTTTGACGGTGCAGCCGGGCGACGCAACGCGGGTGGAGGTGCTCGAACACGCCGGCGTGCCCCAGGCGCAGGTGGTCCTGATCACCTTGCCCGATCCGCGCACGGTGCGGCGCATCGTGGAGCGCATTCGGTTGCTGGCCCCGCAGGCCAAACTGGTGGTGCGCGCGCGCTACAACCGCTCGCTGGACGAACTCAAGGACGCCGGCGCGTTCGCGTTGGTCGACGAGGAGTCCGAGGTCGGGCGGCGATTGGCCGCCAAGGCGCAGGAAATGGTGGCGGTCGACGCCGACGGCGCGCGTTGCGATTTGCCGGCGGACAATTAAAAAGAAAAGGGGCCGCGGCGAGCCCGACCCCCGTTTCGTTTGCAGGATGCAATTACATCTTCAGCTTCGCGCCTTTGGCTTTGAGCTTTTTCAGGCCGTCGGAACGATCCACATAGTGCGTGTGCAGCAAGTGGTGCGCAAAGTGCGAATTCGGGTGCTCCAGGTACTCTTTGTAAAGCGCCTTGACCATGGGATTGTCTTGCGATTTGCGCAGCGGCATTTCGGCGTCGTGCTTGTAAATAGCCGCGAGGCGCTTCTGCAGGTAATCGGCCGCGGCGGCGTACGCCGTGCGCGCGAAGCTCAGGCCGGTGGCGGCGAAAGCGGTGGTCGCGCCGGCGGCTTTGAGGAACTGACGACGGGTCAAACGAGTGATGCTCATGGTTTTCTCCTTTACACCGTCGCGCGGCTGTTGAAGGTGCGCCGCAGGGCGAAGCGCAGTTTTTCCAACGGGGATTTATCGGCCATGCGCGTTCCCGGCGGAATCGGCTGGCCGCCGCCGTTGACGCAGCCGCTGGGGCAGGTCATCACTTCGATGAAGTGGTAGGGCGATTTGCCCGCGCGCACTTCGTCGCAAAGCTGCTTGGCCTGATCGATGCCGTAGACGATGGCGACTTTGACCGTCGGGCCGCCCGGGATGGGCACGTCGGCGGAGCGGATGTTTTTCTCGCCGCGCACGGCCGTCAGGTTGACGTCCTTCAGGGTTTTGCCGGAGACGGCTTCGTAGGCGAAGCGCAGGGCCGCTTCCATCACGCCGCCGGTGGCGCAGAAGATCGTCGCGGCGCCGGTGGAGTCGCCCAGGACCGGGTCGGCTTTTTCGTCGGGCAGGCTTTTGAAGTCGATGCCGGCCTTTTTGATCATGTAGGCCAGATCGCGCGTGGTGATCGTGGCGTCGATGTCGCGGAAGCCGCTGTCGGACAACTCGGGGCGCAACCCTTCGAATTTTTTCGCGACGCAGGGCATGATCGAGACGCTGAAGATCTTGGCGGGCTCGATGTGCGTTTTTTCCGCGCCGTAGGTCTTGGCCAACGGGCCGAGCATGCCGATCGGCGACTTGCAGGTCGACAGGTGGTCGCGCAGGTCGGGGTAGTAGGTTTCGACGAACTTGATCCACGCCGGGCAGCACGAAGTGAACTGCGGCAGCGGTTTGTCGACTTCCTTTTTGATGCGCTTGACCAGTTCGGTGCCCTCTTCGAGGATGGTCACGTCGGCGGTCATTTCGTTGTCCCACACATAGTCGAAGCCGAGCTTGCGCAGGGCCGCGAACATCTTGCCGCCCACGTAGGCGCCCGGCTCCAGGCCGAAGGGCTCGCCCAGACCGTAGCGAATCGCCGGCGCGGGCATGGCCACGACGACCGTCTCGGGATCGGCCAAAGCCTTTTCGATCATGTCGATGAACGAAACGCCTTCGTAGATTGCGCCGAAGGGGCAGTGGTACAGGCACTGGCCGCAGTTGAGGCAGGCGGCCGGGTCGACGACGGTGCGCGGACCGTTTTTGCCGTCGGCCGGTTGAATCGCGCCGGTCGCGCACCAATTTTCGCATTCGCCACAGCTTTCACATTTGCTCTGGTCGACTTGCACAAAATAAGTGCGGGCGGCGTCGGCTGGTTCGGGCGCATTGCTTAGCGTCCAAACCTGTTCTATTTCACGCATGCAAACCTCCTTAATTCGGTGACTCAAGTCGTAGTAAAATGAATGAGTGACCATTCATTAAGATAATCAAAGATAACCGCCGCCTGAAATGGTTAAGTACTTTTTATAGTGTGATATTGGCGACTTAATTAACTATATGCT
The DNA here is from genome assembly GCA_937967875.1 of uncultured Pseudomonadota bacterium. Taxonomy (GTDB): domain Bacteria; phylum Lernaellota; class Lernaellaia; order Lernaellales; family Lernaellaceae; genus CALBTQ01. The sequence continues at coordinate 3,887 of CALBTQ010000774.1, read as the reverse complement.
TAAAGAAGCATAAAATCAAGATTTTTGCAACAGGGGAATCTTTTTGGAACAGGCGATGATTCACAAGGCCGATTCGCGGGGTAACTTCAATCGCCGTATGGGGAATTTTTATAAGAGTAAAGTGAAAGGTCGGGATCGGATCCGATCGGTTGGCAGTCCTTGTTGCCGAAGGATCGCCGACTCTCCGGTCGCACGGATCGCCTAAGCCGGTTTTGAATTAAAACCTGTGATTTTAATCACAATAATTAGAGGAGACTCATTGGTAACGAAACACGTTCGGATCGTGGCAGTTGAGGCAGCCGTCGCGCACCGGATCGTGGCAGGTCAGGCAGCGGCGCGAATTGCGTCGGCCTTCGCCGCCGTGCGTGTTGATAAAGCCGTCGCCGTGGCTGAGCGGCCGGGCCGCGTGGCAGCGCTGGCAGTACGCCGGATCGTGGCAGGTGACGCAGGCGCGTTTGTCGCGCGCGGCCTGCTTGCCGTGGAAGTGGGTTTTCCAGCCCGCATTGTGCGAGGCCGGTTTGCGCGTGCGATGGCAGGTAGTGCACTGATCCGGTCCGTGACAGAAGGAGCAGGTCGGATCGTAGGCGTAGCGTTTGTGCTGCGCCAGGAAGCGGGCGTTGTGACCCGCAGGACGCTTTGATTTGACCAGGTCGTCATGGCATTGCGCGCAGTCGCCGCCGGTGCTCGCATCGCTGTGCAGGAACAGGCCCAGCGAATGCGCCGCCTGGCTCGCGCAGCCGACGAACAGCAGCGCCAGCAGCAGCGCCAGGATGCGCGCCGTGCCCGCGCCGATTCTTTTCTTTGCCGTGCTCGTGGGTTTCATTAAAAATCCATTCTCATCGTCAGATGCGTCTGGTCGATGCGATCGGCGCCGACGAGATCGTTGAGGTAATCGTCGATGTCGGTGCTGTAACCCGCCGCCAGCCGGAAGGGTTTCACCGGCGCATATTCGAGGTCGGCGCGCAGATGCGTACCGGCCAGCGTTTCCTCGAAGAATGTGTAGGTGCGCCACAACGCGCCGGCCGACACCACCAGCTTGTGCGCCAAAAAGCCCTTGGCCGCTGCGGCCGATACGCTTTGCGTATCGACGTTGTTGTCGGCGTCGTCGCGCGTCTCGAAGGCGCCGGACCAGGCCACGTTGGCGGTCAGGTCGTTCACCCAGGGATTGACCAGATCCAGCCCGCCGCCGAATTCGGTGTAGTCACCGGCCTGCCAGCCCTCGGGCGCATCGTCGATCAAACGATGGAACAGGTAGTTCGCCGAGATCGTGGCGACGCGACCGAACAGGCTGAGCGCGGCGCGTCCCTCGAATTCCTCGAAGGGCATGGTCGGCGCGAACAGCAGGTTTTCCAGCGACCAGTCGCTTTGTCCGACCGTCCGCCGGCGCAGATCGAACTGGTAGCGCTGCTCGGCGAGATTTTCCGCGTTGTCCAGATCGAAGGTTTCGCGGTAGTAGACGCCGGTCAGCTCGAAGTCGGTCCAGGGCGGATAGAGGCTCAGTTGCGCGCGCATGTGATGCGGCCAGTCGGCGAGGGCGCCGTACTCGGCTTCGAGATAAACGAATTTGCCCGCATCCTGCCGCCAACCGGTGTTCCAGCGGCGGCTGAACAGCGAACTGACGTTGCCGTAGATTTCCGCGCCGGGCAGGAACGGATGCAGCGCGACGTCGGCGCCCCAGGGCGTTTCGGTCACGTTGTGCAGTTCGTAAAAGGAAACGTAGTTGCCGGCAAAGGCGCTGGCGCTGATCCACTGTTTTTGCGGATCGTGCACGAACAACCGCGCGCCGTCGAACATGATGATGTCGTCGGCGATGAACGCCTGCCGACCCACGCGCAAGCCGAGAATCTTCTTTCCGAGCAGGCCGTCCATTTCGGCGTAGCCCTGAAAGATTTTCAGGTTCGGTACGCCGGGCGAATCGTTGAGGTCGTAAAACGGCGAGGTGGACGCGTGCGGCGTCAGCGGGGCGTCGGCCGTGCCGTAGAGGGCCATGGACAGGTCCATGTGCTCGTTTTCCTGCCGGGTATACACGGAGACGGACTGACGCCAGGAGTGGTCTTCCTGATCGGCCAGGTCGCCGCCGCGAACGACCTGGTGCAGATAATCGACGCGGAAATCGGCGAAGGTCATCCACGGTGCAGCGTCGTCCTGCGCCCAGGTTGCGGAGGTCGAAAAGCCCATCAGAAACACGAAAAATACGACGATTCGACGCAGTTGTTTTTGGTAATTTTTCATGCAAATCCTTAGGTTGTTACCGTATATATTCTTTTTTGCATCCGCCTGCAATTGGAAATCGACCGGATCGATCGATGCTTGACGCCGATGCATATTTGTTATTCAATCGAGCCATTCAACAACAAGTGAAAAATTCAGAATCGTGCGAACCTTTTCGTATTGGGGAGGATGCGATGCGAATGATTAGTTATCTTTATATTCTTTTCACGATCATGCTGGCTTGTTTTGCGTTGATATCGCTCGGCGCCTGCGGCGACGACGATGACGACGACAACGACGCGGTCGACGATGACGACGATGACGACGACGCGGTCGACGACGACGATGACGACGATGCCGGCGACGACGACGATGACGACGATGTCATCGACGACGACAATGACGATGACGATGACACGGGCGACGACGATGACGACGACGATACGGACGATGACGATGACGACGACGATGACGACACGACCGAGGCGCAGTTGATCGTCAACGGCGACTTCGAAACGGGAGTCTACATCCCCTGGGAAGGCGACTGGGATGGCGATCTCATCTATTCGAGCGAAACGATTTCCGTGCATGGCGGCGCCTATGCCGCGTGGCTCGGCGGGCGTCCCAACACGGTCGAGTGGTTCGGCCAGACGGTGGTTATTCCGACCGGGTGCGCGGAGGGGACCATTCATTTCTGGAACAAAAACTATCGCTGGGGCGCGGCGACCGGTGGGCTGACCGTGACGCTGAAAGACGTGACCAACACCAACGTATTGGTGGATATTCTACAGGTGCCCGATACGGCGTTTACGCTTTCGGGGGAATGGATCGAGGTGACGTACGAGCTGACCCAAGCCGATATCGAAGCCATCGCCATGCAGAACGTGATTCTGCATTTCGAAATCGAATCGACCGGCGGCGGGATGCTGGCCAACTTGAACTCGATCATCGACGAGGTGACCTTCACCGTGTGGTATTGAGGCGTAGCGATTGCTCGGCCGGAAATGATAAAAGGCGAGAAGGCCTCCAACTCATCCACACACCCTTGGCTTGGCCAAGAGTGCGGCACACAATCAAAGTCATTTCGTCCTCGTCCATTTTTAGGTTGGATGATCGGCAAAAACTACCTACAGTTGAACGATGAAAACGCAATACCTCAAGCGGCTATCGATGATTTTTTTGGTTTTGTTCGCAGCGCTTCTTTCGTTCGCGGGAGGGTGCGGCGACGACGACGATGACGATTCGTCCGACGAGACGCCGCCGGACGACGACGCCGGCGACGATGACGACGACGCCGGCGACGATGACGACGACGCGGCCGACGACGACACCGGCGACGATGACACGAACGACGACGACACGTCCGACGACGATACGGCCGACGACGACACGGACATCGTGATCGACGCGATTACCGCCAACGCCTCGTCGCTGCCGGCGCAGATCGAGTCGTGCGCGCTGATCGAAGAAGAACAGTGCCTTGGCGGCACGCTGCATCGCTGCGCGATCTACGATTCGATCGCCGGCGAGTTCACCGACAATCCGCCCGAGTTTTTGCAGCGCATCCTGTATTACGACCGCTACGGCGACCTGTACCAGACCAAGGATTTTTCGCAGCTCGTCTATTAGATCGGAAGAGCACACGTCTGAACTCCAGTCACCGAATAAGATCTCGT
>CALBTQ010000773.1 GCA_937967875.1 uncultured Pseudomonadota bacterium | reverse complement strand
CGGAACAGGTGTTTGGAGAGCATGGGACCGATCAGGTCGGCTTGCTGCACGGCGTTGGCGGTGGGGGTGTAATCGAGTTCGAGCATCAGGGCGTAAACCAGACGATAGACCGTATCCGCGTCGCCCTCGGTCTGGAACGAGTAGTTGCGTTCCGGCTGGCGCTCGAAGTCGGCGAGAGCCGCCCGCGCCTTTTTCGCCAGCACGGGCGGCCCGTCGGCCAGCGCGGGGATGGTCAACAGGCAAAGGCATAACAGAAGCATCGTCACGGTTTTGGACATGACCATGTTATAGCGCACCCGGCGGCCGGTTTCCACTCGGGGGTTACTCGCGGTTTTCCAGGGCGCGGATGCCCATGCGCAGCGGGATGACGGTGGCGAAAATCACCGCCGCGAGAATCAGCACGCCGGCGACGACGATGGTGAGCATCTGCGTCGCGGTCAGCGCCTGGTGGCCGACGATGGCCATGAAGCCGATGCGCCCCGGAATGTAGGCGACGGCGGCGACGAAGATGACCAACCCCATGGCGACGACCATGTAGACGATCGAGCTGGCGCCGGTGGCCATGCGCGCGACGTTGCGTTCGTTGAAGTTGGGCATCATCGCGCCGATGCCCAGGGCGAGCGCGGAAATGGCGATCGAGAGCAAAAACATCAGCACGCTGGACATGTAGGTCAAAAAGAAATGCGTACGTAAGAAGTAGTTGCTGACGACCACGAGCATCTGTCCGATCAGGACGATCGGCACGAGGTAGAGCATGAACTTGGCCAGCAGAACGTCGCGGATATTGACCGGCGCGGCGCGCAGAATCCAGAAGGCGCGACCCTCGACGGAGACGGCGGGCAGCAGAAAACGCACGCACACGGCGCTGAGCACGAAGCTGGCGAGGATCAAATTGACGTAGGCGACGATGTTGCGGATATAAAAATCGATGCCGGAAAACCGCTCGAGTTTGAGCACGCGGAAGTTGAACAGATACACGACGATCAGCGCGAGCAGGAGCAAGAGCTGCGTCCATTGCGTAGCTTCGCGGAAAAACGATTTGAGGTCCTTGATCATGATCATCCGCCGCAGCGGGCTGGCCAGACGGAACAGGCCGTCGAAGATCGAGTCGGCCAGCGGCGCGGAGGTCAGTTGCGCCTTGCGGCCTTCCTGCGCCTTACTGAAGGCTTCGGGGTAGGTGCGCTCGGCGAGCCAGGCGGTGAGCGCGACGCCGGTCAGGCCGGTCATCAGCCCGAAGGCGGTCATGAACAGCGCCTCGTGGTCGAGCTTGCCGATGATCCCGGCCCAGAGCGCCTCGGTGGCCCACACCGAGGGGATCAGCGGCGAGTTGGGCGCGCGCAGCGTGGCAAAGTACTCGGTGAAGCCATGGAAGATGTCAGGGTTGAAGATCTGCTCGGGCTGCAAAAAGCGGATGATGAAGTACACGGCGACGACGAAGACGATCGCCATGATGATCAACACGTCCTGCGTTTTGCGCGCGGGGAAGGCTTTCACCAGCACGGTGGTGACCACCGCGCCGAGCACCGCCGGCAAGATGAGGAAGATCGCCAGCACGACGAACATCCAGGGGTAGTACCACATGGGGCTGTCGAAGACGATGCCCGCGGCCAGCAGAATCGGCATCATGAACAGCAGCACCATCCAGCTCGACGCCGACGCGGCCTGAATCGTGCGCGAAAGGAACAGGCGGTCGACGGCGACCGGCGCGCTGATGAGCAGGTACAGATCGTCGGTCAGAAACAGCGTGTTGAGCGAGGTGACCACGTTGGAGAAAGTCAGCACGGCGAAGAAGATCATGAACAAAAAGCCCAACAACTTGTGCACCAGCAATGCGCCGAAGGGCTCCTCGGCGGCCAGCCGGCCCAGCAGAAAGATGCCGGCGACCAGCAGGCCGACCCAGAACAGGAGCGTCAGCGAGCCGAAGAAGTAGTACTTGAAGCGCTCGATGCCCTGACCGTACTGGAAGGTGTTTTGCGCCGACAACAGGCGCGGGCTGAGCAGGTGGTTGTAATCGGGCTGCGGTACTTTGCTCATCGGCTACTCGACGGGTTCGGGCGTTTCCTGCGCCGGGGGATTGTCCGGCGGCTGTTCGCGTTTTTCCAGATCCTCTTCGCGCTTGCGGACCACATAGCGAATATAAGTCTTTAATACACGGTTGCGCTCGACTTCGCCGGTCAATTTTTTCAGGTCCTCGTAAATGGACGGATCGACGATCAAGCCGCCGATCGTCCCTTCGCCGCGCTCGATGCGCTCGGTGATGCGCGCCAGATTGTCGGTCGTGTCCACGATGTGCTCGAGCAGCTTGAGCTGTTCCTCGTCGTAAATGAGCGCGTGCAGCACGCCGGGTTTGGTGCGCAGGTCCACGACGATCGCGCGCAGGGCCTCGCTGGTGTCGGCGAGGTTGGTCATCAACTGTTTGTACTGTTCGCCGTAGATCAATTCATGCAGCGTGCCGCTGCCCTCGTGGACGTCGGTGATCATCGCGCGGATGTGCGCGGCGGAGACGGCGAAATCGTCGACCAGCTTACGTTTGGTGGGATCGTAAATCAGCGCGTGCAGCACGCCGTCGCCGGTTTCGACGCGGCCGACGATGCGCTTGATCGTGCTGATGGTGCGCGACAGATCGGTTTCGGTGTCGCCCTTGCCGGCGATCGAGGCGAAGAGCACTTCCAGGTGCGAAGCGGTCTCGCCGATGGAATCCATGATCTTGCCGCCCTTGTCCAGCGCGTCGGCCAGCGAGGCGGGATCGACGCCCTTGATGAAGTCGCCGTCCTGCACGGCGCCGGCTTCCATCAGGCCGGGCATGATCTCGATGTACTTCTTGCCCAGCAGGCCCAGCGAGCCGATGGTCGCCTGGCTGTCTTTCATCACGCGGTCCATGCCGCGGTCGTCGACGGTCATGTCGACCAGCACGGTCGTCGCGCCTTCCTCGGGCGCGAAGCTGATCTGCTTGACGAAGCCGATCAGCACGCCGCTGATGCGCACCTCGGACCCTTCGATCAGACCGCCGATATTCTGAAAGCTGGTGTGGATGACGATCGATTCGCGAAAGAAGCTCGACTTGCTGGTGAGCACCATCACCGAAACCAAAAACAAGACCATCGCCAGAATGGCGAACAGACCCACCTTGATTTCGCTCGCGCGTTTCATCGGCATCGTGCGCCTCCTCGGGAACCGTCAGATGTCCAGGTTCCCCTCGATAAAATCGCGGAGCAAGGTGCCCCGCGGTTCCTTTTGAATGTCGGCTTTGGGCAGCACCTTTTCGATGCGCTTGCCGTGCAGCAGCGCGACGCGGTCGGCGACCATCATCGCGCTGGTCATGTCGTGGGTGACGATCAAACTGGTCACCTTCAGTTCGGACTGCATCTTTAAAATCAGTTCGCTGATGCGCTTGGTGTTGGACGGGTCCAGGCCGGTGGTCGGCTCGTCCCAGAGGATGATTTCCGGTTCCAACGCGATGGCCCGCGCCAGGCCGATGCGCTTGCGCATGCCGCCCGACAGTTGCGAGGGCATCAGGTCGCCGACGCCGGGCAGGTTGACGCGTTCGAGGTTGAGTTCGACGCGCGCGGCCAGTTCCTCTTCGGAGAGCTTCAGGTGCGTGCGCAACGGATAGGCGATGTTTTCGAAGACGGTCATCGAGTCGAACAGCGCGGCCTGCTGGAAAACGTAGGCGATGTTGCGGCGCACCTCGATCAGCTCGGCTTCGTCCATCGCGGTCACTTCGCGGTCGCCGTAGAAAATCTTGCCGTCGGTCGGCTGCATCAGGCCGATCAGGCACTTGAGCATCACCGATTTGCCGGTGCCCGAGCCGCCCATGATGACCATGTTTTCGCCGCGGCGCACGTCGAGCGTCACGTCTTGGTAAATCACCTTGGGCCCGAAGGCCTTGGCGACGTGCTCGTAACGAACGACGATTTCTCCGGCGCCTGTTTCGCTCATGGTTACCCGAAGACCAGCAAGAGCCTGGTCAGGAAAAAGTCGGCCAGAAAAACGAAAATCAAACTGGCGACCACCGTCTTGGTCGTCGCCTGGCCGACGCCCTCGGTGCCGCCGTAGGTGCGCATGCCGTTGTGGCAGGCGATCAGCACAATGCCGAAACCGAAGACGTAGGTTTTGATCAACCCGGTCACCAGGTCGATCAGTTTCACGCCGTCGATGGTGTCGCTCAGGTAGGTCGTGGGGCGCAGGCCCAGCTCCAGCGAACTGATGGACATGCCGCCCAGGATGCCCACGATGTCGGCGAACAGCGCCAGCGAAGGCAGCGCGATCAATATCGCCCACATGCGCGGCACGACGAGCTTCTTCACCGGGTTGTTGCCCAGGGCGCGGATCGCGTCGATCTGCTCGGAGATCGGAAGAGCGTCGTGTAGGGAAAGAGTGTAGATCCAGGTGGTCGCCGCATC
>CALBTQ010000772.1 GCA_937967875.1 uncultured Pseudomonadota bacterium | reverse complement strand
TGGCTTCCTGGTAGAAGAGCTCTTCTTCGACCAGTTTGTCCAACAGCTCCATTTTGCCTTTTTTGCTGGCGTAACGGCGGCGGTTGAAGGGGGGGATGCGATCGAGGATCTGCTGGTAGTCATCGATGGTAATCGAAGAACTGCCGACCGTGGCGACCGCCTCGCCGGACTTTTTGGCCGTCGAACCCTGCGGACCGGTGCAGGCGACGACGATCAATGTCGCGATGAGGGCCAAGCCCAGAAAAAGAAGCGTACGTTTCAACATGATCCTTTTCCTCTTAATTCAGTTGATAAACGATGCATACAGTTAGACTGCACCTAAACCATCAATCGGAAGCACCCTACGTAACACAGTCGGCCAGTCGTTGCAACCCCTCTTCCAGGGCGGAAAAGACGGATTCGGGGCCGTTTTGCTTACTTATCTTTTCATATAACTTGCCGTCGGGGGAGAGCGAAAAACGCTCTGGTTGCGCGGCGATGAGCATGACCATCCGCCCGGGGGTGATGGGCGTGGCGTCGTCGAATTCGAAGGCGATGCGGTCGAAGCCGGCTTCGACGCGCTTGATGCGCAACGTTTCGGCGCGGCGGCGCAGACCGACGACGCGCAGCAGGTTGTGCACGGCGGCGGGCGGACGGCCGAAGCGGTCGGTGAGCTCGGAGAGCAACTCGGCGAGCGCCTGATCGTCGTGGGCGTCGGCGATGCGCTTGTAGAGATTCAGACGCACGTGCACGTCGTCGACGTAGGTTTCGGGCAGGTAGGCGGGCACATGCACGACGACCTCGCACTCGAAGGTCTCGATCACCTCTTCGCCCTTGAGACGGCGCACTTCCTCGTCGAGCAGACGCGTGTACATCTCCAGGCCGACCGCGCCGATCTGGCCGGACTGTTCGGCGCCCAGCAGGTTGCCCGCGCCGCGGATTTCCAGATCGCGCGCGGCGATCTTGAAGCCGCTGCCCAGGTCGGTGAAAGTGCGCAGCACGGCCAGGCGCTTGCGCGATTCGGGCGTGACTGCGCCGGAGGGCGGCACGAGCAGGTAACAATAGGCCTGACGCTTGGAGCGGCCGACGCGCCCGCGCAACTGGTAGAGCTGCGACAGGCCCAGGGCGTCGGCGCGATCGATGATCATCGTGTTGGCGGACGGGAAATCCAGACCGCTTTCGACGATGGTGGTGCACACGAGAATATCGAACTGATGGCGCGCGAAGTCGATCATCAACTTTTCGAGCTTCTTTTCGTCCATCTGGCCGTGGCCGACGGCGATGCGCGCGCGGGGCATGAGGCGGCGGATGCGGTCGGCGACGTTGTCGATGGTTTTGACGCGGTTGTGGATGAAGAAGCTCTGGCCGCCGCGCTGCATCTCGCGTTCGAGCGCCTCGCGGATGGTGTCCTCGTCCCAGCGGGTGACGAAGGTGCGCACGGCGCGGCGATCCTCGGGCGGGGTGTTGATCACCGACAGGTCGCGGATACCGGTCATGGACATGTGCAGCGTACGCGGGATGGGCGTGGCGGTGAAGGTCAGCACGTCCACGTCGGTGGCCAGTTGCTTGATCTTTTCCTTCTGGACGACGCCGAAGTGTTGTTCCTCGTCGACCAGCAGCAGGCCGAGGTCGGCGTATTCGATCTTCTTGGACAGCAGGGCGTGCGTGCCGACGATGACGTCGACCTCGCTTTTGCCCAGGCGCTCGATCACCTCTTTGCGCTTGCGCGGCTGCACGAAACGGCTGAGCATTTCGACCTTCACGCCGAAGGGCGACATGCGTTCGGTGAAGCTCATGTAATGCTGGAAGGCGAGCGTGGTGGTCGGCACGAGCACGGCGACCTGCTTACCGCCGAGCACGGCGAGAAACGCCGCGCGCATGGCCACTTCGGTTTTGCCGAAGCCCACGTCGCCGCAGATGAGGCGGTCGGTCGGATGCGGCGCGAGCATGTCGCGCAGGGCGTCGGCGATGGCGCGCGTCTGGTCGGGCGTTTCCTCGTAGGGGAAGGTCGCCTCGAACTCGCGGAAGATCTCGTCGGGCGGCGGGAAGGAAAAGCCCGGTTTCGCGGCGCGCGCGGCGTAGAGTTTCAATAACTCCTTGGCCATCTGCCGGGCCGCCTTGCGGGCGCTGGTTTTGACCTTTTCCCAGGTCGAGCCGCCCAGGCGGTCGATGCGTGGGGCGGCGCCGGCGCCGACGTAACGCTGCACGGCGTTGAGGCGGTCGACGGGCACGTAAAGTTTGTCGCCCGAGGCGTATTCCAGGTGCAGGTATTCGCCGGGCTTCTCGGCGAACTGCATCTGCTGCAGGCCGCGGAAGATGCCTACGCCGTGCTTGAGATGCACGACGAAATCGCCTTCGCCCAGGTCGGCGAAGGTGGTGAGCATCTCGGTTTTGCGCTTGGCGGCCGTTTCCGCGCGCCGGCGTTCACCGAAGATTTCCTCCTCGCAGACCACGGCCAGTTCCAGACCCGGCAAGACGAAGCCAGAGGACAAATCGCCGATGAGGATCGGCACGCGCGTGAGGCCCTGGCCGCCCGACAGCGCGTTGCGGAACGAGCGGTCGGTGTGGATGGTCACGGGGAGTTCGTAGCCGGTCAGCAGCCGTTCGAGGCGGTCGGCGGCGCCCAGGCTGCGGGCGACCAATAGGGCGCGGCCTTCGCCGGCGAGCCACATGAACAGGCGCTCGACGAGCGGGGCGAGCATGTGCGCATCGCTGGCGCGGGCGAGGATTTCTTCGCGCAGGCCGCCGTGGCCGAAGGTTTCGAAGAGGATCGGCTCGACGCCTTCGAGGTAGGCCTCGTGGCCCACGGCCAGTTGGCGCAGCGGTTCGAACGCGGCGCGCAGTCCGTCGGCGTCAAGGTAAAGCGACGAAGGCTCGACGCACAGCTTGCCGGCTTCGCGCGCCCGCTCGTGACGCAGGGCGACCTTCTCGGCGAACTTGTCGACGGCCCCTTCGACGGCGGCGGGATCGACCAGCACGACCGTGCCCGCGCCGAGGTGATCGAGCAGGGTTTCCAACTCGTCGTGGAGCAGCGGGGTAAAAAACTCGATGCCGGGGAAGGCGATGCGGTTGGCCACTTCCTCGGTGAGGCGCTCGCGGCGCGGCTTGGGCACGTCCTGCTCTTCGGCCAGCGCCTTGAGACGCGCGGCGAACTGTTCAGCGTTGGCCTTGCCCAAGTGCACATCGGAGCACGGATAGAGATTGATGCTGTCGATGTGCTTGCGCGTGACCTGCTTGCTCGCGTCGAACAGGCGCACCGATTCGACCTCGTCGCCGAACATCTCGATGCGCACGGGGTCGTCCACGCCCGGCGGGAACACGTCGAGGATGTTGCCGCGCACCGACACCTCGCCGACCTCCTCGACCAGCGGGCTGAGGCGGTAGCCGAGGTCGAGCAGATCGCCGAGCAGCACGTCGCGGTCGATCCACTCGCCGACCTTCACCGTCTGGCGACCGAGCTGGAAAATCTCGCGCGGCATGACGCGGTTCATCACCGCTTCGACCGGCGCGACGATGATCGGGGCCTGCTTGCGGGCCAGCGCTTCGAGGCAGGCGGCGCGCTCGGCGAGGATGGCCGGGTGCGGGCTGATCGACTCGAAGGGCGCGATGTCGTAGGCCGGGTAGGGCAACAGGCGCGGCGAAAATCCGCCGTCGGCTTCGCGCAGGAAAAAGGTCAGGTCGTTGCGCAGGCGGTCGGCGCTACGGCGGTCGGCGGCGAGAATCAGCGTGGGTTTATCGGTACGGCGCAGGAGCTCGGCGAGGACCAGCGGGAGGCTGCCCCCGGTCAATCCGGCGGCGGCCAGGCGCACCTCTCCTGTGGAAAAACGTTCGACCAAAACATCGAACGGTGCGTACGCGCGCGTTCCGACCAGTGTGTGCACCGGACCAACCTCCGTCGGTCAAGGGCGCGCATACTAGCAGAACGCCGGGCGGAAGGGAAGGCGGTATTGAAAGCCGTGCGGCGGGTGGATTAACGGACGCAGCGTACTTCCCGTAAATTCATTTCGATATCGGTTCCGAAAATTTGGCCATCTCGAAAGTCAATGACCCACACGCAATTGTCCGGCCCTCCCGTGGCGGACGATGAGGACCAGAAACGCTGCGAATATATTCCTTCCTCAAGGGGCAAAGGCCAATAATTGCCGTTCGCCGGGCCTTGACCGCTTTCGCAACCGTCGCAGGGTTCGTTGCAACAGGAATAAAAATCCAAGCAGTCGTCGGCGACCAGGCAGTCGCCGCCGGTTTGGGTGTCGTCGCAACCGCGGATCAGGCTGCGCAACTCGGAGATCGTGGGCAGCCGCCAATCGGTGTAAGGACCCAATTCCAGGTTTTGGCAATAATCGACCGCCGTCGACCATTGCGCCCTCATAACCGCATCCAGATCGGAAGAGCACACGTCTGAACTCCAGTCACCGAATACGATC
>CALBTQ010000771.1 GCA_937967875.1 uncultured Pseudomonadota bacterium | reverse complement strand
CCGACGTGCCGCCGCTGGAAACCGAGCCGGCCATGCCCATCCAGTGGGAGGTCGTACCCACCGTGCGCGCCACGGTGCTGCCCGATTGGAGCAAGATCTTCGATCACCTCTCGACCTTCTACCGCTCGCGCCTCGTGGTCACCGAGCTCGTGCGCCGAACGACGCTGGCGGTCGTCGGCGACGCGACCGACGTGCACGAGAAAATCGCCCGCATCTACCGCTTCGTGCAGCGCAAGATCCGCTACATCTCGATCAAGACCGACTTCGGCACCGGCATGACCGGCCACGCCGCCGAAGTGACGCTCTCCAACGGCTACGGCGACTGCACCGACAAGTCGATTCTCATGGCGACGATGCTGCAGGTGATCGGCGTCGAGGCGCACCCGATTTTCCTGCAAACCTGGGGCGGTCGCCGCGACCAGTACGACGTCCCCAACCTCGGCGGCGACCACTCGATCAACCGCCTGTTCGTCGACGGCAAGGAAATATTCCTGGACGCCACCGCCGCCACCTACCGCTACCCGGCCTTCCGCTACGACGATCAGGGCATGCCCTACGTCGATCCGCTCGGCCGCACGGTGGGGCGCATTACGCGCATGCCGGCATCGGACAACCTGACCACGCAGGAGTGGGACGTCGCGCTCGACGAGCAGGGCGGCGCGCGCATCCGCAAGCTCGAAAAAATGACCGGCGTCGGCGAAGCGATGATGCGCGCCTACCTCGAAAGCTTCGACGAGCGCGAGCGGCAAAAGCAACTGCAAGGCCAGGTCGCCGTCTACGGGCCCGGCGCGCGGCTGGAAACCTTCGCCGACCACAACCTCGCCGAGCCCGACCTGCCGCTGTGGTCGGAAATGACCTTCGTCATGCCGGTGCTCACCAAGCGCTCCGGCAACATCCACGTGGTCGACCTGCTCGAACTGCCCAACCACTTCAGCAACGTGGACAGCGAAACGCGTCGCTTCGACCTGCTGATCACGCCCTTCCTCGCCGGGGTGGAGAAAATCTACCGCGTCACGCTGCCGCCCGGCTGGCGCGTGGTCGACCTGCCGCCGGCCAAGACGATCGAGACGCCGCAGGTTAGTTTCCGCGGCGCCTACGCGCGCACCGACGCCGGCTTCACGTTGGAGTTCCGCCTCGAATTTCGCAGCGCGTCTGTGAGCGCCGCGCAGTATCCGTCCTACCGGCAAAGCCTGGTGGAGATCGAAGCGTTCCTCACCCAACGCGCCTTTGTCGAGGAGGTGAGCCGATGAAACGCCTGCTCTTCCCGCTGCTGATCATGTTGCTGCTCGCCGCCTGCGCCACCGTGCCCGTGCGGCCCGACCCGGCCTGCCCCGACAACCTGGTGTTCGTCAACGGCGAGGAACTGCCCGGTGCGCTGCAGGGCATCGACCATGAGAAAATCGCTTACGTGCGGCTCGACGGCACGCTGCGCGAATTTCCCGCCGCCGACGTGCTGCGCATCGACCTGGGCCATCGCGTGGGCGATCCGCGCCTGAAAAATCTGACCGAACTCAACGATCCGGAAGTTCTGCGCCTGATCGACGAAGCGAACGCTGCGCCGCCGGAAAAACAACAGCCGGTGACGCATCTGCTCTTCGAGCATCGGCGGCGGCTCGACGACGACGGCGTCTGGCGCGGCGAGTATCGCCGCCTGCTGCGCATCAACACGCAAAAGGGCCTGTCCTGGGCCAACGACACCTTCACCTACAACGCGCAGACCGGCACGGCGCAGGTCGATTTCGGTTACGCCATCGCGCCCGACGGCCGCATCAGCGTGTTGTCGACCGGCGCGGTGCGCAACACCTCGCTCGGCGACGGCCGGTCCGACGGCAGCCAGCAGCGCCGCCTGCAGATCGCCGTGCCCGACGCGACGGTCGGCGGTTTCGTCTACTTCCAATTCAGCTTCGCCCGCCGCACCGGCGAGCTGCATCCGTTCCAGCACTCGCGCACCATCGCCTTCACCGCGCCGATGCGCGTCGTGCGCTCGATCGTCGATCTGCCCGCCGACGTCGAAACCACGGTCGTCGAACGCCGGCTCGGCGACGCGCAATTCTTCAAAAGCGACCTCACGCGCGACGGCCGCCGGATCATCACCTATCAGTTCGACGATCCGCCGCTGTTGCTCGACGAACCGGGCATGCCCACCTGGGACGCGGTCGCGCCCTATTTCCTGATCGCGAAAAAGACGACCTGGGCCGCGCTCGCCACCGCCTATTGGCGGGGCTGGCGCGAACGCGTGACGCTCACCGACGCCCTGCGCGCCAAGGCCGCCGAACTGACCGCCGGCAAGCCGCCCGCCGACGCGGCGCGCGCGTTGTACGAGTTCGTGCTGCGCGACGTGCGCGACAACGGCGTGTCGATCTGGGAACGCGATCCGCTGCCCAAACCGCCGGCCGAAACGCTGGCCGAAACGCGCGGCAACATCGTCGATCGCACCGCGCTGCTGGCCGCGTTGGCCCAGGCCGCCGGGCTGGACGCGACGCCCTGTTTCGTCTCGCCCGCCTTCTGGTCCGAACCGCTCGACGAAGCGCCGCTGCTGCAAAGCGCGTCCGTGTTGTTGCTGCGCTTCGACCTGCCCGCCGGCGCGCAGTGGACGAACCTGGACGACGACAATCGCTTATTCGGTCGGCTCAGCTTCGGCACGGCCGCTTCGTTCTACCTCGAACTGCCGACCGGTCGCACCGGCCGCACGCCCGCCGCCGTCCCCGCCGAACACGCCGCCGAGCTGGCCTACGACGTGTACCTCGAACCGGGCGGCGCGGCGAAAATCATCGAGGAGCGCCGCTACTCCGGCAATCTGGCGCAATCGCTGCGCGGCTATCGCCACTACGATCCCGAGCGCCTGCGCGACCGCATGCGCGCCCAGGTCAGCGGCTTCGGCCGACGCACCGAGCTGCTGGATTTTTCCGTCGACGGCATGCGTGAAATGACCGACCCGGTCGTGCTGCGCCGCACGTCGTTCACGCCGATGTTCACCGTCGCCGGCGGCGGCAAGTACGAACTGCTGCGCCTGTTCGACTTCGGCATGAGCGACATCTACCGCGTGCACGAGCAGCGCCTCTATCCGCTCGAGCGCCTCGGCCTGACGCGCGAGCGCCGCGTCTACCGCTTCCACCTGCCGCCGGGACTGACCGTGAAAAACCTGCCCGCGCCCGTGGAATCGATCGTGGCCGACGGCGCGTACACGTACAACGCGTCCTGGACGCTCGCCGGTTCGTTGCTGACGTTCACCGACGAAACGATCTACGCCGCGCGCGAATTGGCCCCCGCGTCCTTCGGCGAGGTCGAGGAATTTTTCCACCAACGCCGCATCGTCGGCGAAGGCGTCCTGCTGCTGGAGCCGCGCTGAGAAAAGGTCGGGAAAACAAAATCCCTGTCATCCTCGGGCGTGACCCGAGGATTCGGTCGCAACCATCACACCTTTGGCTTCGCCAAAAATGTGGCACACAAAACACACTCGTCCAATGCGCGTCAGCGCCGGCCGAGGCTCCATCCATTGAAGAAAACATAGGTCCAGGGATTATTCCTGGCGGGTGCCATAGTTTTCGCCCCTGGCGAAAGCTGTGTGAGATTGGAGCCAGATCCTGAAACAAGTTCAGAGATGACAAAACGAGCGTCACTCCGCGTCGCGCCGCAGCGCACGGTAGGTTTCGGTCGGCAGCCAGCCCTCGAAGCCGGTGGGGATGCGTACGCGGGCGTAGTCGTCGCGGGTTTCGATCAACTCCAGGCGCATGCCCGCATGCACGGTGAAGGCTTCCTTGGCCGTTTCCGCCGGGCCGGTGCGCACGAGGACCTCGTCGGCCACGACCACCGCGCGCTCGAGCACCGCCTGCCGGTGCACGTTCGCCGCCGCGATCGGCGCGAAGAACGCCAGCAGCAGCGCCCCGAGCACGCCCAGCGCGATCACCCGCCAACGAAAACGCCGCCACGGCCCCCACAACAACACCGCCAGCCCGCACAGCAGCCAGCCCGCCGCCGCGCCGGCCAGCGCCTCGTCGGCCGTGAAATGCCCCGCCAGCGCGCGTCCGACGCGCAGGATGAACACCTCGTCGGCCGGCGGCATTTCGTCGCGCATGAACGCGCCCGCATAGCGCAGGTTGAAACGCAGATCCTCGTTGCGCGGTTCGAGCCGCAGCCCCATTTCATAGGCCCAGATCGCCAGCCCGACCTCGTTGAGACGAAACGCGGCGTTGCCGAAATTCAAGTACACCGCCGCGTCGTCGGCGCCCGAATCCAGCGCCGCCTGGTACGCGGCCAGCGCCTCGGCGTACTGCCCGTCGGCAAACAGCTTGTTGCCGCGATTGTAATGGTCCGCCGCCACGTCGGCCCACGCCGGCGCGACCGTCAACGCCAAGAGCAGCAACGGCAACCACAGGCGCTTCATCGTTCCAACTCCCGCGCCAGATCGGCCAGCAGATCGCGCGCGCGACCGTAGGCGTCCTTGCGTCGTTTCTGATCGGCAGTCTGCCCGGCGAAGCGCACGTGATCGGCTTCGCGCCACAACTCGCGCAGGCTGGCGATCGCCGTTTCGCTCACGCCCGCTTCGTCCAGACGCGCTGCCAGTTCGTCGGGAGAAAATCCCGGCGCGGCGGCGTCGAGCTTGTCGGCGATGAAACCCAGCACGGCGCGATGCAGCTCGGCGTAGAATCGGGCCGCTTCGGGTTTGGCCAGCAACGCGCGCGCCTCGGTCAGCCGCTGCTGCGCTTCGCGCAACGCCCGGCGGCTGCGCCACGAGCGCCGGTCGGCCCGCAAGCGCCCGACGCGAAGCTGGTAAATCGTCACGCCCAACACCAGCAGCGGCCACAGCGCGAGAACGACCCACACCGCCGGCCGCGCCGATAACGGTTGATACGCCATGCGCAGCGTTTGCTTGTCGCCGCGAATGTAGCGCAGGTCGCGCCCGCGCAGTTCGATCGCCTCGCGGCTGAGCACGCCCGGCGCCTGCGGCTGCGCGGCCTCGGCCTCGCCGGTCGCGGTGAAATGCAGCGGTTCGGTCGTCGCCGTGCGGTAGCCCTTTTCCTTGGGGTCCCAGAACGGCACGCGGATCGCCGGAATCTCGTACGCGCCGGGCTGCGACGCGATGAGGATGATCTCAAAGGTCTTCTTGCCGCTCACCGAATCATAACCGGCCACGATTTCCGGCTTGGCCTTTTCGCTGTAGACGCGAATCGCCTCGTCCAGCGCCAGCAGCGGGCGCGGAATCGAATCGACGTTGCCGTCGCCCTCGACGACGATCTTCAGTTCGACCGGCTCGCCCACCGCCGTTTCGCTGCGGTCAAGTTGCGCGCTCACCGTGTAGCTGCCCACGCCCTCGCGCCAGTCGGCCGGCCGCCCCGCCGTCGGCGGCGGCAGTACGGTCACGCTCACCGGCTGCGACGCGGTCTGCACCGTCCGCCCCTGGCTCAGATCGAAAAAGTCCTCGAACGGATCCCACCCGCGTCCGCGGCCCGTGCGCGCCACGGTCATCTGCAGGCCGAGCGAGCCGATCGTCGCCTCGCCCGGTGCGACCGGAAACAGCGCGTAGCGTTTCACCGTCGCCGCGCGATAGGGCGTATCGTCGATCGTCACGCCCTCGAAGTTGAGGCGGTTGGAGGTGATCAGCTCGTGCGCGACGAAGCCGGTGAACTCGGGCACCTCGTTGAGGCTGAAGTTGCGCGGTCGCACGCCCTCGCGAATGTACACCCGGTACTCGACGGTCAGTTGTTCGCCGACATAGGGCTTGGCGGTGGAAAGGATGGCGCGCATGAACATCGGCTTGGCGCGCCCCTGCGCGTCGGTCGGCGCGCCGGCCGGTCCGCCCTGGGGCGTCGTCGCCGGCGCCTGTCCCGCCTGCGCCACCAGCACGCTGACCGGCTCCGAGCGAAGCGCGCGTCCGCGCTTGGCCGGCAGCACCGCGGTCAACGTCGCCGTGCCCGCCCGTTGCGCCACCGCCGTGTAGGTGAAGGTGTTGGAAATGCTGATCACCCCGTTGATGATCTGCACGCTCGAACCGCTTTGCGTGCCCACGATGCGAAAGGCCTCGGCGCCCTCCAGTTGCGGCTGCGCCTTGCGGTCGCCCTCGACGACGATCGAAATCTCCACCGCGTCGCCGACCAGGACGCTGCGCGGCTGCACCTCGAGTCGCAGACGCACCTCGTCGCGCGCCGCCGACGCCGCCGACGTCAGCGCGAGCAGTAAGATCAATAGCAGGCTACCAGTCCTGATCCACATCCTCGTCCTCGGGGCGCGTTTGGATGGCGCGTTGGAGATCCTTCTTCTCCTCTTCCTGTAATGCATCCAACAGCTTGGCGGCAAGCGCGGGGTCCATCTCCTCCTGATCGACCTGCTCTTCGGACGGCTGCGCCGGTTGCGGCGTTTGCTCGTCGGGCTTCGTCTCTTCCTGCGGCGGCGGCGTTTCCTGCTGCTCGCCCTCTTGCTCGTCCTGCGGCGGCTGCTGCTCGTTCTCCGGCTGCTCTTGTTCCTCTTGTTCGCCCTGCTCCTCGTTGCTCTCGGAATCCTCCTGCTCCTGGTCGTTCCGGCCTTGCTGATCCTGCTCTTCATTCTGGTCCTGCGACTCCTGCTGCTCCTGTTTCTTTTGCAGCGCGTAGGCCAGATTGTGCCGCGCGTCCTCGTCGAAGCGGTTGAGCCGCAGCGAGCCGCGATAGGAACCGATCGCCGCGTCGAACTGATTCTGCATCAGCTCGGCGTTGCCGCGATTGTACAACGCCCGCGCGCGCAATTGCGGATCCGACGAGCTCAGCGCCTTGTTGTAGGCCGCCACCGCCTCCGGATAATTGTTTTGCGCGAACAGCGCGTTGCCCAGATTGATCTGCACCTCGGCGCGTTGCGGGGCGAGCTGCGCCGCCGCCTGATACGCCGCCAGCGCCTGATCGTATTGCTGTTTGTTATACGCCGCGTTGCCGCGCTCGACCAGCGAGGCGACGCTCTCGCCCGCCCAGGCGTTCGCCGCCGTCAACAGCAGCAGCAACAGCACGGTCAACGCGCGTTTCATCGCTTGTCCTTTCGCCGGCGTCCCAGCGCCTCTTCCAGCAGCACCAGCAGCAGGCCGGGCAGCAGGAACCACTGGTACTGTTCCTTGTAGCGCACGGTGACGCTCTTTTTCATTTCGTGGCCGAGCAGCGCGTTGATCTTCTCGGCGACCACGTCCACCTCGTCCTCGCTGTAGGAGGCCTGCACGTACACGCCGCCGGTCAGCCCGGCCAGCACCTGCAGCGGTTCGGGCTCCAGCCGCGTGAGGACGATCTTATCGGTCTTGTCGCGCTTGAACTCGCCCTCTGCGCCGGGCAGCGGGATCGGCGCGCCGCGCGTGTCGCCCACGCCGATGGCATGGATGATCATCTTTTGCTCGGCCGCCTGCTTCCCGGCCTCGTCGAGCCCGCCGACCAGGTCCTCGCCGTCGCTGAGAACGACCAGCACCTTTTCGTAGCGCTCGTCCTTGGTGAACAGCTTGAGCGCGCCCTCGACCGCCGTCTTCAGGCCCGAGCCGGATTTGGTCACCGCGCTCGCGTCGACGGCCTCGATGAGCATCTTCGCCGCGCCGTGGTCGAACGACAGCGGCCAGCGCAGCGTCGAACTGCCCGCGAAGGGCAGCACGGCCACGCGGTCGCCGCCGAGTTTGTCCAGCAGCCGCAAGGCCGCATGCTTGGCCCGGCCCAGACGATCCGGGACGACGTCCTGCGCGAGCATCGAGGTCGACACGTCGATCGCCACCACCACGTCCACGCCCCGCCGCTTCACCTCGAGGTAATCGAAGCCCAGTTGCGGTCGCGCCGCGGCGACGACCAGAAACGCCAGCGCCAGGCTCAACAACAGCAAGCGGACGAGGCCCCGCGAACCGCGCGCCGTGCTCAATGCCGCGCGTTGCTCGCCGGCCGGCAAGAGCCGCGCCAAAGCGCGATCGCGGCCGCGCCGCCCCAGCCACAGCAACAGCGCCAGCGCCGGGATCGACAGCAGCAGCAACAACGCTTCGGGATGCGCCAACCGCATCTAACTCACCTTTCGCAACGGCCCGCCGGCCAGCACCAGTTCCAGCAGCAGCAAAACCAGCCCGAGCCACAGCAGCGGTTCGAATTTATCCGTAAAGTGCGTCGCCTTTTCGCGCTCGACCTGCGTTTTCTCCATGCGGTCGATTTCGTCGAAGATCTTCTTCAGGCCCTGCGCGTCGGTGGCGCGAAAATATTTTCCGCCGCCGGCCTCGGCGACCTTCTTGAGCGTCTCCTCGTCCAGTTCCTCGGTGACCTGCGGCGGGCGCCCGAAGCCGCCGGGGTCGATCACCGCCTGTGCCCCGCGCCGGCCCACGCCGATCGCGTAGATTTTCGTTTTGAGAGCCGCGGCCATGCGCGCAGCCGTCACCGGGTCGATCTTGCCCGTGTTGTTGTTGCCGTCGGTCAGCAGCACGATCACCCGGCTTTTGCCCGGCGCATCGCGCAAGCGGTTGGCGGCCGACGCCAGCGCCATGCCGATCGCCGTGCCGTCGCCCAACTGCCCGGCCTCGGCGGCCTGCACCTGCTGCACGACGATGCCGTGGTCGACCGTCAGCGGGCATTGCGTCACGGCCTTGCCCGCGAACAGCACCAGCCCCAGCCGGTCGCCGATGCGCTGCTCGATGAACTGCGTGGTCAGCAGCTTGGCGACGTACATACGGTCGCGCGGCTGAAAATCGGGGGCCTGCATCGAGCCGGACACGTCCAGCGTGAGCATGATGTCGATGCCCTCGCTGGTGATGTTCTCGGTCGTCGTGGTCAGCATCGGCCGCGACGCCGCGACGATCAGCGCGGCCACCGCCAGCATGCGCAACAGCGGCGGCAGCCAGGTCAGCCGCTGACGCCACGAGCGCGGCAGATCGGCGAAGGCGCGCGCGTCGCCGACCAGCAACGTCGCTTCGCGCTTGCCGCGCAACCGGCGCAAAAACACCAGCAGCGGCAGCAGCAGCAACGGCAACACCCACGGCAGACCGAAGGTCATTTGACCTCCTTGTCCGCCGCGTCGTCGGGCGCCGGTTCCGGCATTTCCGCGGGCTTGGTGTTGACCACGAACATGCGCGACTGCGAACGGTGCCGCTGCCACAGGTCGTGCGGCACCTCCAGGCCGGCGAACTTGGCGTAGTCGGAGTTGTCCAGCAGCTCGCGGAAAAACTTCTGATGATCGGTCAGGCCGTAGAACTTGAGCAGGTCCAAAATTTCATGCGACGTGCGGTCCGGCGCGGGCAGACCGAAGCGCGCTTCGAGGTACTCGCGCACGATCGCGGTCAGCTCGGTGTAAAAGGGCTTCGCCTTTCCTTCGCGCAAGAGCCGCTCGAGCTCCTCGCTGTCCAGCCGCCGCAGCGCGCGCAGATCGGCCGGTTCGCGGGGCTTGGCCTTCTCCCGCTTTTCGCGGCCGCGCACCTTGCGCACCAGCAGGACGACCGTCAGCGCGATCAACGCGACGACGATCAAGCCCACGCCCACGCCCAGCAGCAGCGGCAGCCAATTGGTCGGCACCTCTTCGGGCGGCTTGAGCCCTCGGGGTTCCTCGCCGACCAACGGCCCGACGACGGTCAGCTTCACTTCGGGCAGCAGGTCGGTTTCGACGCGGCCGTCCGGACCGTTGATCTTCACCTCTTTGACCGGCAGGTCGACGACCCCCGGTTCATAAGAAGTCAGCGTGCAGGAAATGGCCAGGCGCGCGCCGCCGTCGGGATGCGGATCGATCTTGGTCGAGCATTCGTCGACGTCGAACAGGCCCATCTCGCGCTTCATCACCGGCGGCGTCACCGACCATCCGCCCGGGAACTCCAGTACGATCTGATAGGCCAGCGGCTCGGTGATCTCCACGCGCGTCTTGCTCGCGTACACGCCCAGCGCCACCGGATGCGCCCGGGCCGCGCCGGCCAGCAGCAACACGAGCAGCAACGCGGGAAGTACGCGCCTCACCGCCGCCTCCGTTTGCGTTGTTCGAAAAACCGCGACAGCGCCGGCGCCGCGCCCTCGTCGGTGCGCAGCGTCAGCAGCTCGACGCCGTTGCGCAGAAACATGTCGCGCAACTGCTTGCGCCGCGCCTCGGCCCGCGTCGCGTATTGTTCGCGGACTTTTTTGCTCGACGTGTCGACCCACAGGCGGTCGCCGCCCTCGGCGTCCTCGACCTCCAGCAGCCCGGCCTTGGGCAGCGCCAGGTCGAGCGGATCGACGATCTCCGCCGCGACCAGATCGTGCCGCCCGGCGATCGCCCGCAGTTCGCGCTCGTAGTTTTGCAGCGTGAAAAAATCGCTGATTAAAAACACCACCGCCCGCCGCTTGCGCACGCGCCGCAGGTAGACCAACGCCCGGCCGATGTCCGTGCCGCGCCCTTCGTTTTCGCCGGCCAGCAGATCGCGGATCACCCGCCACACGTGCTTGCCGCCCTTGCGCGGGGGAACGTATTCCTCGACGCGGTCGGTGAAGCGCAGCAGGCCCACCTTGTCGCCCGAGGAGATCGCCGAGAACGCCAGAATCGCGGCGGCCTCGGCGGCCAGCTCGCGCTTGGCGCGCACCGAACCGAACAACCCCGAGGCGCTCGTGTCCACCAGCAGCAGCAGCGTCAGCTCGCGCTCCTCGGTGAACACCTTCACGTGCGGCTCGCCCGTGCGCGCCGTCACGTTCCAGTCGATGTCGCGGATCGGATCGCCTTCCTGGTACGGGCGCACCTGGTCGAACTGCGCGCCGCGCCCCTTGAAGACGCTGTGGTACGCGCCGGAAAAGCCGGTCTCGACCTCCTTGCGCGTGGTGATCGCCACGCGGCGGATGCGACGGATGGCCTCGGCGGTCAACATCGAAGTGAAAAACCTCCTCGCCGGATGCTCAGGGAACTTCCACGTGATCGAACACGGCCTGTACGATGTCCTCGACGGTCTTCTCCTCGGCCTCGGCCTCGTAACTGGGAATGATGCGGTGGCGCAGCACATCCGGCCCGATCGCCTTGACGTCCTCGGGCGTGACGAAACCGCGGTGCCGCAAAAACGCGTGGCAGCGCGCGCAGGCCAACAAGGCGAGGCTGGCGCGGGGGCTGGCGCCGTATTCGATCAGCGGAGCCCATTCGTCCAGGCCGGGGATCTTGTTGGGCTCGCGCGTGGCGAAGACCAGGTCGAGGATGTAACGCACGATCTTCTCGTCGACGCGCACCTTCTTGACCACCTCGCGCGTGGCCACCAGGTCGGCCGGCGTGACCACCTTGAGCACCGGGGCGAGCTCGCCGCCGCCGATGCGATCCATGATCAGCCGTTCCTCGTCGTAGGACGGATACTCGACGCGCAGCTTGAGCAGGAAGCGGTCGCGCTGCGCCTCGGGCAGCGGATAGGTGCCCTCCTGCTCGATCGGGTTTTGCGTGGCGAAAACCAGAAACGGCTCGGGCAGCTTGTGCGAGGCGTCGCCCAAGGTCACCTGGCGCTCCTCCATCAGATCGGAAGAGCGTCGTGTAGGGAAAGAGTGTAGATGTCGGTGGGCGGCGG
>CALBTQ010000770.1 GCA_937967875.1 uncultured Pseudomonadota bacterium | reverse complement strand
CGTATTCGGTGACTGGAGTTCAGACGTGTGCTCTTCCGATCTCAATTGGCGCAGACGATCTCGGTGCGCGAATCGTTTTTCTCGGGCACTTCCTTGACCGCGCCGGGCAGCGCCTCGTCGAAGCTGGGCCAGCCGGTTCGTGAATCGAACTTGGCCGTCGAGGGAAACAGCGGCGCGCCGCAGCGCTTGCAGGTGTAGGTGCCCTCGTCGTGATGATTGACGTATTCACCGGTAAACGGCGCTTCGGTGCCCTTGTGGACGATCACCCGTTCTTCTTCGGGCGACAATTTGTTCGTATCGCTCATGTCTTCGTTCCCTCCGCCGGCGGGCGAAAAGTTGATCAAGACAAACGCGCTGCCGATGAGGATCCCGGTCAGGATCAGCAATAGTTTTACGGCGCCGGACATCCAGTCGCTCCTTTGTCGCGGACTCCACCGCCCGCGTGGAGTTAACGATAAGCATCATTTTGTATCAGGCAACCGGCACCGCCTTGAACGATCGGGGCGGACGGGTTAAAACGTTCGACAACCAGGAACCGGGAGAATCCCTTGCAGGTTCGCATGCTCCGCTCATTTGTCGTGTTGTTGACGCTGGCTTTCGTTTTTTCACTGCTGCCGTTGTCGACGGTTCTGGCCGACGGCGGCGAGGCGCAGGTGCGCGCCGACGGACTGAACGTGCGGCGCGGTCCCGGCACCGAGTACGCGGTCATCTTCACGCTCAACCGGGGCGAAGTCGTGTCGATCGTCGGCTCGCAGGCCGGTTGGTACCAGGTGCAAACCGAGGACGGCCGCCGGGGCTGGGTGGTTTCGCGCCATTTGAACCGCGTGAACTGGCCGCAGGCCGGATCCCAAACGCAATCGACGAAAAAGCAGGAAACGCAAAGCGCGACAAAAAAGTCGACCACGAAAAAATCGTCGGCCAAAAAGAAGGCCAAGAAAAACCGCGGCGAGCCCCGGCCGGGCCCGAAATACGCCGTGACGCCCAAGGTCGGTCTGGCCGCGCCGTTCTTCGACGTGCTGGCTCCGGCCTTTGAAATCGATCTGTGGGGCCGCGTGGTGCGCGACAGCAAAAACGACATCTACCTGACCGCGTCGCTCGGTTATGCGTATCTGTACGCGAACCAGGCCTTCGGCGGCGATCCGGATCTGGAAGGCCACTGGCTGCCGCTGTACGTCGGCGCGATCGGCACGCTCAAACTCTGGCCCGAAGTGACGCCCTACGGCGGCGGCGGGCTCGGGCTGAACTACTACGACTTCACCATTCACGAGGACGAAACGAACCTGGACATCGACGATGACGACGTGCGCGGCATCGGCCTGGGCGCGCGCGGCGTGGCCGGCGTGTGGATCCACCTGAAGCCAGGCACGATCGTGCTCGAAGAACAACTGCACGTCACCAAAATCGAAAACGGCATCACCCCCTCGAACGTCCTGTTCGTGGGATACCGCTTCAGTTGGTAGGAGACGAGACGATGAAACGACTCGCGGTATTGCTTTTTCTGTTGGCCCTGACCGCGTTGACCGCGACCGCCTGCTGGATGGACATGGGCGACGACGATGACGACGACGACAACGACGACGGCGGCAAGGTGAACTGCCATCCGACCGCCTGCGACAACCTGACCGATCCCGACGAGTGCGACGACTACGAGGACGGCTCGGCGATTCAGCGCGCTTGCGAGTATTGCTTCAAGGGCACCCTCGCCGACCGCCAGGTGGCCCAGTGCATTCTCGACTATCGCCACGACTACTCGGGCAGCGAACTGGAAGAGGGATGCCTGGCGGCCGTCGCCGACGAGTGCAGCCTCAACCACTTGTAATTCCAAGAGATATCACCTCTTCACCTTCTTCGCTTGCGTGGTTAAATTGGGTTTGCGATAATACTTGTGCGGCCCTATCTGCGCGGCCGCCAAGGAGGTTTGTATGAATCGAGCGACAAAATCGGCGGTCGGCGGATCGCTTGGCTTTTTGGGCGGCGTGCTGGTCGAGCACGGCATTCAGGCGGTGTTCGGCATCGATTTCATCGACGGCGTGGGCGAGATCGCAGGCACTGTGCTGGGCTTGACGATGGTCAACCGCGACCTGATCGAAGCGGCCTACGAGACCATCCAGCGCGAAACCGGCAAGGAGCCGGCGATGATCACCAAGGACGAGTGGGAACAGTTCAAGAAAGAGAATCCCAACACCGCCAAGTACCTGGAAAAGGCGCTGCAGATATAGCGTCGTAAAAGACAAGAAGAAAACCGGGGGTCGAGCGGCCCCCGGTTCGTTTTTTAAAGAGGCTTCACATTAAGGCACGCAAGCCAGCAGGTCTTCGATGTACTCGCAGGTGCCGGTGATTGTGCCGTCGGGCGTGACGAAGCTGCAATCGTCGCCCTGGCTCTTGCCCTCGCAGGCGTCCACGGCCTCGTCGGGCGGCGGTGCGGGCGTGTCGTCGTCATCGTCGAGCGCGTCGTCGTCGGTCGCATCGTCATCGGCTCCGGCGCTCGCGTCCGCCTCGCCGTTGCGCACACAGCGCGCGTAGTTGTAAATGCGGATCGCATCGCCCTGCGGGCCGTGCCCCTCGGGGTAATCGGCCGGGTCGCCGACCTTCGGGTCGCTACGTTGCGCGCCAGCGCCGTGCACGTCTATCCATTGGCCGTTCATGTAGCCCAGCGCGCGCCCGAAGGCGACATAGGCCGCCGCGCCGCCGG
Source organism: uncultured Pseudomonadota bacterium (assembly GCA_937967875.1). GTDB lineage: Bacteria > Lernaellota > Lernaellaia > Lernaellales > Lernaellaceae > CALBTQ01. Next base: position 250 of record CALBTQ010000770.1, on the reverse strand, counting down.
AGCCGTTGGACGCCGCGTGGGTCGTGCCGGTCCAATACCATGGATAATCCGCGTCGCCGCCTTCGTTGGTGATCGATGAAACGTCGAACAACGGATCGATCGCCGCCGAGGCGGTCGTGTCGGGCGAACGCGTGTAATCGACGATGCTCTGCAACTCTTTGGCGTTGGGCAAGCGCCAGTCGTCGCGGTCGGCGAGCGTGAGGGCTTCGCAATAGGCCAGCGACTCTTCCCAGGAGAGCGCTTCGCCGCT
>CALBTQ010000769.1 GCA_937967875.1 uncultured Pseudomonadota bacterium | reverse complement strand
AGAAACAACGTGGTTTCGCCGGCAAGGTTCACGCGCAGGCCGGTGGGCGAAGTTGCGTCCTCATCGGTGAGCAACGTCGAAGGATAGGGGATATCGCGCCGGCCGGGCGTCAGGTCGAAATGAAACGAAACGCCGCTACGACACGCGGCGGACGAATCGTCGTCGCCGTCGTCGTCGAGGGCGTCATCATCGCCGGGCAGATCATCATCCGACGAATCGTCATCATCGGCGGCGTTGTCGCCGCAGGCCGTCCACAGGAGCAGGGCCGTGAGCACGGCCCCCAACAGCCGGAACTTCCACAATGAGCGCATGAACTCGTTTCCAGTCTAACAAGCCGACACGCGACAATAGCCCAAGCGAGCATTCGTGCCAAGCGCGACTGGATGAACGGTTATTTGAAGAGGAACAAGTCGCGCCGCAAAACGCCGTAACGCTTCGTTCGGGCGTTGCCTACAACGCGGGCGTTGATTTTTGAACACATCTGGTGGAGTAGCGGCTACGATTTGCGCCATGCAAAAAGCGGCCGAATTGGGCGTGGAAGCGCTCAATGGCGGATTCCCTCGGTGGGGACAAGATTGGGGTGCGATAGTTCCAGCGCCACCGACAGTCTCCTTGCGTTTAAGAAGGATAACCGTTTCGGCGCTTGAGTGGATTCTGCACTACTCGCCTTTGGGCGGAATGGCGGTCATGCAATGCTCAGCCAGCGCGGTGATCGTCAGCGACGGATTGACTCCCAGGTTGGCGGGCATGATCGAGCCGTCGGTAACGTACAAGCCCGGGTGGCCGAAAGCCTGGCCGAATTTGTCGACCACGCCCTTGTCGGCGCCGGAGGCGATCGGGCAACCGCCGAGCACGTGGGCGGTCAGCGGCCGATTGAGCATCACTTCGGAAACCGCGCCTTGCGGGATGCCGCCGGTTTTCTTCGCCAGCGCCTTGGCGGCTTCGTTGGCTTCGGGAATGAACGTCGGAATACCGCCCTTGGGCGATTTGGAAACCAGCTTCATTTTGCCCGGCAGCCATCTGCTGGATTTGTAGCTGATTTTGAGGTGATTGTCGTAAACCTGCATCACCAGCAGGATGATCGTGCGATGCGCCCAGCCGAAGATCCAAGAGCACTTGAGGAATTGAATCGGATGAGACAGCACTTTCCAGAAATATTTCAGCGGACGAGTGAAACGCGTGCCGTTTTCGGTCAACACCGAGGCCATCAACCCCATAACGTCACTGCCTTCGTTGTAGCGCACCACCTCGATGCTGGTGGAATCGGTGACCTGCAGAATCGAAGTGATGGCGATGCCTTCGCTGAAATTGATTTCTTTCTGATCGGTGTTGATGCCGTTGAGCACTTCGGAGTTGGTGCGGAATTTATCGCCCAGGGTCTCGGACAGATTCGGCAGATAGCCCAGGTGCTTGGAATGGTGCAGAAGGCGCAGGGTCTCGATCGTGCCGGCGGCGACTACGACCTTTTTCGCGCGCCAAGTCTTTTTATCGCGGGCGAAAAGCGAGGTTCCCTTTTTGGTGTGAACGAAATAGCCGCCTTCGCCGTCGGGCTGGATGGCCGTCGCGGCGGTTTCGGACACGATTTTCGCGCCGCGCTTTTCGGCGAGGAAAAGGTAGTTTTTATCCAGGGTGTTTTTACCGCCGGTCCGGCAGCCGACCATGCACGCGCCGGAAAAATCGCAGCCCGTGCGCTCGGGACCTTCGCCGCCGAAATAGGGGTCGGGGACGGTGACGCCCGATTCGCCGAAAAAGATGCCGACTTCGGTGGGCGCGAAGTGTGCGCCGCGCCCGATGTCTTCGCCGTATTCTTTCAAGAGGCGGTCGGCCGGCCAGGTGCGGGGGTTGGTCGCCACGCCCAGCATGTGGCGCGCCATTTGGTAATGCGGGGCGAGAGTCGCTTTCCAATCGGGGTCCAGATCGTTCCATTGCGGATCTTTAAAGAACGGATCGAGCGGCATCATCAACACGGCGGCGTAAACCAGCGAACCGCCGCCGACGCCCGCACCGCTCAAGGCCATAAAGTCTTTCAGCAACGAGATGCGCTGAATGCCCGTACAACCCAGTTTCGGCGCCCAGAGAAAGTTGCGTACATCCCAATTGGTTTTGGGAAAATCTTCGCACCGCCAGCGACGTCCGGCCTCCAACACGCATACCGAGTAGCCTTTTTCCGCTAACCGCAAAGCGGCGACCGCTCCGCCGAACCCCGAACCGATCACAATAAAATCATACTGTTCGCTCATCGAACTTCACCCGCCCGGCAATGTTTTTCGTCGATTGATAGGAAAAGGTTGCTTTCATATAAATACCATATTCAAATAGCGTTGTCTCTGGAAAAGTTATATTTCATAACCTTAATAACAAAATAACCAGTGCTTTGCCGGGCGTGTCTTTCGGTTCTTTCCGATTCCGGGAGAAAGTATGCCGGACAAAATCGCCTCACCCATGGAGACAAATCCCGCCCCCGTTTCCCTTATCCGGGAATCGAATTTGAACGATTATTCGAATAAGAACGTTGTTGACAAAGACCAAGGGGGGAGAGAAAATGCGTGCAGACTTGGATGGTCCTTTATCGAATGGGAGTGTTAATATGCGTTCTTCTTACTTACTTACTTACTTTCCCTGATTCTTTTTGTCATGTTCTCCGCTGATGTCGCCTTGGCCGGGGAAGAAGATATCGTTTATGAACAGTATCGCGTGTTCAACGCCAAGGGCGAATTGGTTGGTGAGCAATTCAACGGCAATCCCAACGTCGGAACGGAAGAAGAGCCGTTTTTCCTCGATGATTCGCAATTGGTCGCGCCGGACGGAACGGATTATATCGTCGGGTATGGCTCGACCGGCGACGAAGAGGGCAATACCTACACATATTATCGGGTGACCAAACCCAATCACATTGAAAAGCCGAATTTCACACCCGAACCGGCGAAGGAGACATCGAAAACAAAACTCCCCGATGAAAAAATTGATGTGGAGTTATTGGAGTATGCGGCCCAGACGTCGGAAGATGAATTGATTCCGATTATTATTTTAATGGCGAATCAGCCCGAAGTGAATCTGCCTCGTCTGCGGCCCGGCGAGGAACAAGTCGCGCCGCAAAATGCCGAAACGCTGGCCGAAAGACGCCGACTGGTCATCGAAAAGAGGGCCGCCGGCAATTTGAACGATCAATGGCCAGCCAGGCAACGAATCGAAGCGCACAACGAATTCGTTTATGATTCGTACTGGCTGATCAATGCCTTTTCCGCCGAGTGCACTTTCGCAACCATTTTGGAATTGGCGGAATTTGACGAGATCGGCATGATCCAACTCGATTCGATCATGGAACTAGCTCATAATAATGATAATGATTCCATGATGAACGTGGCGGCGAAAACGCAAAACATGTTTCTCAATCGACATGGTTACTCCGGTTTACGGCCGAGCGGATTATATGTTCCTACTTTTAGTGGAGGCGGTCAGGGACCCGATACCGATCGGATGTTAGTGGCGGTGATTGAACCGGGCATTTTCCAGTTGGATCATGTAGCTTTCAGCCCCGCCGCCGATCGGATCATGGAATGCTGGAATTGCAACAATGCCCCGTGTTTCGGCGGTCTGTATTCAACCGGCAGTATTTCCCTGATGAACAATCCGAGCAGCGGTTACAACGATGAGTTCGGTTATTTTGCTGGGTATACATACGATTCATTCAGTACACTTTTGACGCATGGCGCAACGGGATTCAATCATGCCACGCGAGTGGCCGGGACGCTGATGGGCAGTATTATGAACGGTCAGGATCCGAATTTCCAATTGACCGGTGAACGCACCAATCGTTCGGGCGTCGCCTACAACGCGGATGTGATTTTCATCAACAACACCTTTGGCGGCGAGTCGGCCACGGTGCGCGCCATTCAAAAAGCGGCCGAACTGGGCGTGGATGTGCTCAATATGAGCTTCGGTCAAGGATGCCCATCAGCAGGCAGCGCCGCAGCCAGCGGAAGAAATGCCGCTTCGCTGGCGGCGAATGAAGCGCATGAGGCAGGAGTGATGGTTGTTGCCGCCGCCGGTAATGATGGGGACAAAGGTGATCTAACTTGCCCTTACCGTGTCACGCCGCCGGCGGCAGCGGTTCGCGTCATTGCCGTGGGAAGTTTGTACAGCGATCATGACGATCCGAAGACCGATTTTAATAATCCTTATATACGCAAGGAAAATTCCAGTTACGGTCCTACGGAAGATGGGCGGGTTAAACCTGAACTAATGGCGCCGACCAATATTTCTTTAAGGCCGAAACATTACAATACCGCAAATTATGACTATGATCAGTTATGTGAGCTTGATTTAGTATTTAGTTACAGTGATCCGATAGATGTTTGCCAAGAAAGCCTTGGATTATTCGGAACTATACGAGATAATTGTGCATTCGAATTGTCAGGAAATCAATCAACAGAGTATGGTCTAATCGGAGCATGTGAAGAAAGAAACTCATCTGCAAATAAATACTTAAGCGGGTATGACTATTCTTTGAAATATCGGGGAGATCCGCCGGATTTTTCCACAGGTTGCGACACCCGTTCCAGCGGCACCAGTACGGCTTCGCCGGTTATCGCTGGCACAGTGGCCAATTTCAAGGATTGGATGATTGCTTATTATGGCCAATCGATCGCGAATCAGCAAAACTTGATGTTTACAACAATTTTAAATTTGGGCGATCGGCGGGTGGCGGTTGAAGAAGGAGAGTTATATTCACGTGAAATGTTATCCGACTATTTCGGCGCCGGACGAATTCGTGCCCGTCAATTCGATAGCGCCGGGATGGATATGCCCTTTCAAAGCGATGCGTTCGCTGTAGCCATCAGCAGCATCTCCGTAACGGAAATCAATTTAGGTTGGATGCTGGGCACAGTCGATTTTCTGAAAATGATGATCTGGTGGAACGATGTGGAAGAGGAGATCAACGATCGGCTGCCGATTGAGGCAACTCTGATAATCGGCGGAAATTCATACTTTAAATCCAGCGGTTCCAGCAGTCCCGATAATAAAATTCATTTCATTTTCGATTCCACAGCCGATAACGGCGGTCAACCGTTTACCGATCTGCCTTCAACTCTTGTCAATGTGAAATTGCGATTGACAATCAACACAAGTGTAATTGCGACGAAACAATTGTATGTCTCCTACTTCC
>CALBTQ010000768.1 GCA_937967875.1 uncultured Pseudomonadota bacterium | reverse complement strand
AGATCGTATTCGGTGACTGGAGTTCAGACGTGTGCTCTTCCGATCTTCCTTCTATGAGAATGACGGGGCGACCTCGACCGGATTGGCGGGCTACCTGCGCGAACGCAACATCCGAAACCTTTATTTCATCGGCCTGGCCACCGATTTTTGCGTGTTGTACTCCACGCTCGATGCGCGCCAATTGGGCTTCAACGCCTGGGTGATCGAAGACGGCGTACGCGGCATCGACGTAGACGGATCGTTGGAAGCGGCGTGGTGTCGGATGGGCGAAGCCGGCGTCCAGCGCATCCGTTCGCAAGCGATTGCAAATATCCAATGATGACTTATCCTCTGCCGGAGGAAGCCGTTGAGCGCACCCCACTCGCCATTGTTCACTGATCTGTACGAACTGACCATGTGCCGCGGCTACTTCGCGCAGGGCATGCACGCGCGGCCATCCTGCTTCGATCTCTTCTTCCGTAAGCAGCCCTTCGAAGGCGGGTTCACCGTCGCCGCCGGGCTGGCCGATGCGCTGGCGTTTCTGAGCGACCTGCGCTTTTCCGCTACCGATCTGGCGTACCTGCGTTCGCTGAATTTGTTTGCCGACGAATACCTGGCGCACCTGCGCGAGTTCGTTTTCAGCGGCGACGTCCAGGCCATGCCGGAGGGGACGATCGCCTTTCCGGGAGAGCCGCTGCTGCGCGTACAAGGGCCGCTGGAACAATGCCAACTGGTCGAATCGGCGTTGTTGAACATCGTCAACTTCCAAACGCTGATCGCCACCAAGGCCGCGCGTGTGTGCCTGCAGGCGGGCTTCGACAACGTGCTCGAATTCGGCTTACGGCGCGCGCAAGGACCCGACGGCGCCTGGATGGCCGCCCGCGCCGCGTACATCGGCGGTTGCGTCGCCACCTCGAACGTGCAGGCCGGCGCCGACCTGGAGATCCCCGTCCGCGGCACCCATGCGCATTCCTGGGTGATGGCCTTCGACTCCGAGCTCGAGGCGTTCCGCGCCTTCGCCGCCGTGTTTCCGACCAACTCGATTTTGCTGGTCGACACCTACGACACGCTGGCGTCCGGCGTGCCCAACGCGATCGCCGTCGCGCGCGAAATGCGGGAACGGGGCGAAACGTTGCGCGGCATCCGGCTCGACAGCGGCGACCTGGCGCGGCTTTCGCGCGAAGCACGGCGCATGCTGGACGAAGCGGGCTTGCCCGAGGTGAAAATCTTCGCCTCGGGAGATCTGGACGAAACGGTCATCGAGCAATTGAATATGGCCGGCGCGCGCATCGACGTGTACGGCGTAGGCACGCGGCTGGTGACCGGCGACCAGGATCCGGCGCTGACCGGCGTATACAAGCTGGCGGCGATCGCGGATGAACAGGGCGTCTGGCGAAACACGCGTAAAAAATCCGACTCGCTGGAAAAGGCCACCCTGCCCGGCATCAAGCAGGTGTGGCGGTTGCATGATCAACGCGGCATGATCGCCGATTGGATCGAACTCGAGCCGTTCGCGCCCGAACCGACGCAGGCCGTACCCGGGTACTTGCCCAGCGAAACCGCACCGCGGCAATTCACCGGCATCGTGCAGGCGCAGCCGCTGCTGCAAACGTGCATGCGCGCGGGAAAGACTCTTTCCCCGCAACCGACGCTGCCCGATATTCGCGCGCACGCGATTGCGAACCTCAAACAACTTCCCGAGCCGGTACGGCGACTGGCCAATCCTGCGCCCTATCCGGTGACCTTGGGACCGCGCCTATGGTCTGAGATGTAAAGCCGTTTTCTTGATCGAGAGCCGGTTTCATGGTATTGCTGCTTCGCGAACAAGCACCGGCAATTCCTGGGAGAGAACGTGAAGACCGAACTGTCCATCGTTATTCCGCTGTTCAACGAACAAGACAGCCTGCCGCCGCTGTACGCGCAGCTCACCGCCGCGCTCGGCGCGCTTGGCCGCACCTACGAGCTGCTGTTCGTCGACGACGGCAGCACCGATAAATCCTTCGCCGTGTTGCAGGAATTGCACCAAAAGGATCCGGCGCACGTGCGCGTGTTGCAATTCCGCGGCAACTTCGGCAAGAGCGCGGCGCTGGCCGCCGGCTTCAAGGAATCGAGCGGCGAGATCGTCTTCACCATGGACGCCGATCTGCAGGACGATCCGGCGGAAATTCCCGCCTTCCTGCAAAAGCTCAACGAAGGCTACGACCTGGTGTCGGGTTGGAAAAAAGTGCGGCATGATCCGCTAGGCAAAACGCTGCCGAGCAAGGTGTTCAACTGGTTTACGCGCGTGTTCACCGGTGTGGATCTGCACGATTTCAATTGCGGCTTCAAATGCTATCGCCGCGAGGTGATCGACTCGATTCAGGTCTACGGCGAGATGCACCGCTACCTGCCCGCGCTGGCCGCCGAGATGCGTTTTCGCGTCGGCGAGTTGCCGGTGCAACATCATCCGCGCACGCACGGTAAAAGCAAATACGGCCTGGAACGTTTCACGCGCGGCGCGGCCGACCTGATCACCATCTTGTTTCTCACGCGCTACCTGCGCCGCCCGGCCCACCTGTTCGGCGCGGCGGGTTTCGGCTTTTCCGGCTTCGGTTTTCTGATTCTGTTGTACATGACCGGCCTGTGGTTGGCCGGCGTACGCCCGATCGGCAATCGGCCGTTGCTGACGCTGGGCGTGCTGCTGACGATCGTGGGCATTCAATTCATCTCCATCGGCCTGCTCGGCGAGATGATGGTCCGCTCGACCGCCGGACAGCGTCCCGATTACTCCATCAAAAACCGCCTGCAATGAAACGGCCGATCGTTCGCACGCTGCTGAAAATCGTCGTCGTGGCCCTGGTGGTGGGCTTTCTCGCCTACGCGATATACAAGAACGCCAACGAGCTGCGCGAGTTGGAATTTTCGCTTTCCTTTCCGCCGTTGCTGGCGTCCACGCTGCTGGTGCTGCTTTCGTTCGTCGTGCAGGCGATCGGCTGGCATCGCATTTTGCGCGGGCTGACGCCGATGAAAATCAAGCTGCGCGAATCGGGCGCGGTGTGGTTCGCCAGCCAGGCGGCCAAATACGTGCCGGGGCGCATGATGCTGCCGCTGGTGCGATTTTCGCTGTGCAAGCGCGTGGGGGTCGACATCGGCCGCACGACGATGTCGATCTATCTCGAACTGACGATGATGACCAGCAGCGCGATTCTGGTGTTCATTCTTTCGTCGATCGGCTGGGCCGACGAGCAAACGTGGCAATTTCTCGCAGCGAAGATGGGCGGCGTACTCGCCCCCGAGCAGGTGAAATACGCGCCGCTGCTGCTAGTGATTCTCAGCCTGATCGGCATTCATCCGCGCCTGCTGCAATGGGCGATCAACCTCGGCCTGCGTTTGCTGAAAAAAGGCCCATTGAACATCGGTCTTTCTTACGCGCGCGTGCTGCTCTTGTTCGGCTGGTATACGCTGGCCTGGTTGCTTTACGCGTTGTCGTGTGTGTTATTGATCATGGCGCTGGGCGCGATCGGTGCGGCGCAGGTGCTGCCGATCGTCGGGGCGTTCATGCTCTCGTGGGTCATCGGCTTCCTGTCGTTCATCACGCCCGGCGGCATCGGCATCCGCGAGGCCGTCTTGACCGGCCTGCTGACCATGTGGCAGTTTCCGCTGGGCATCGCCATGGTCGCGGCGGTGCTGTGCCGGTTGCAATGGACCGGCATGGAACTGTTGGGCGCGGCGCTGACGATCCGCTATCGTCCGGCGCCGTTGCAGGAGATTCGCCGTGAACTGGATCGAGAAACTCCGCAAGCGTGATTACTACGGACGACGCCTGTTGTATGCGGCGCTCGCGCTGGCGTTCCTGGTGCGCCTATGGCACATCGCCGCGCCGATCGCCGACCGGCATTCGTGGAATCAAGTCAGCGCCGCGACGGTCATCCGGCACTTCGTCGAAGACGGCATCGACCCGCTGCATCCGCAATGGGACGTGCTGACCGGACCCGCCGTCGGTCCGCGCATCGAGGCCGAGGAAGCGCCGATCTATCACGTCGCCGTGGCGTTGCTGGCCCGCCTGTACGGCCCGCACGAGCCGCTGGCGCGCCTGCTGTCGATCGTCGCCTCGCTGCTGGGCGCGGTGTTTCTGTATCGCCTGACCCGCCGCCTAGCCGACGGACCGGCCGCGTTTTTCGCCGCCGTGTTTTACCTGTTCGCGCCCTTTAGCTGGTACTTCGGCCGCGCAATCATGAGCGACGCCTGGATGCTGGCAATGATCATCCTCGCCGTCGAACGCTTCGAATTCTGGACGCGCGAAAAATGCTTCGTCGCCTTGCTCACCGCCGCCGGCGCGGTCGCGTTGGCCGGATTGTTCAAGCCCTTCGCGTTGCATGTGGGCGTGGCGCTGTTGTTGCTGCAACTGGCGCGCGGCGGGTTTAAATCGTTGTTCGACGTGAAGCTGGTCGTCTTCGCGTTGATCGCCCTCGCGCCGCCGCTGGCCTGGGTGGTGTACGCCGCGAGCGTCGGTTCGCTGGGCAACGTGGTGGGCAGCGGCGAATCGATGCTCACCGCGCAACACATCTGGGGCCCGTTGGCGCTGCTGTGGTCGCCGAAATTCTGGTTCACCGTTCAGGCGCGCTTGTTCGATCAAATGGCCACGCCGCTGGTGACAGTCTGCGCCGTACTGGCCTTCGTCTGGGCCGACGGGCGCAAGCATACAGGCGTGGCGCTGGCGTGGCTGGCCGGTTTTTTCGTTTACCTGCTGTTGGTGCGCGACGGCAACCAGATGCACAACTACTACCAACTGCCCGCCCTGCCCGCGCTGGCGCTGCTGGGCGGCATCGGCCTGTCGGCGCTGTCGCGGCGCATTCAGGGCAAGTGGATCGCCTTGGCGCTGCCGGTGTTTCTGCTGATCTCCGCGTTGTATGTGCGTACGTCGTTCGAGCTCGATCTTTCCAGCCAGAAGGCGGGTGAATGGGCCCGGGCGGTCAGTCGCCGCAACGAGTTGATCGTCGTGCTCGACCCCGGCGCGACGCGCAAAAACCAGGCGATCTACGCCGCGCACCGCCGCGGCTGGCACGAGCGGGCGTTGCATGAAACTACGCTGGCGCAACGACGCGCGTGGGGCGCGCGCTGGCTGATCAGTTGCCTGGAAGACGAGCAAATCGCCGCGCATCCGCAATGGCTGCAGCGGATGAACCGCTATCACCAACTCTTCGAATTTCGGGGACCGTGGGGACGCAACGGGCAGGAACACACGATCGCGATTTACGACCTGTCCATTCCCGCCGGCGCGCTTTAGATGATTTCCTGCGCGCAGGTCGCCGTGGCTTCGTACAGATCGATCGCTTCATCGTAGTCGGCGCAGTCGATCGCCGCGAGGCAAGCGAAGTAATCGGCCACCGCATCACTGTCGACGTCGCTCAATTCGTCGCACAGATCGACCATCGCCTGGTAGGCGTCCGCGTCGGGCACGCAGCCGTTCTCGCCGTAGAAGTTGTCGGCGAAGGCCAGGCAGTCCTCCGAGCCGTCGTCGTCATCGTCGTCATCGTCGCCGTCATCGTCATCATCGCTCTGCCCGGGGCGGTACACATCGCCGCCGTCGTCGTCATCGTCGTCGCCGCAAGCGAACATCGCCGGGAAGATCGTCAACAAGGAAAGCAAAACGAAAAGAAGGACAAATCGGTTCATCATCGCCTCGTTTAAAAATAGCAGTCCGACAACGCGGATTGGACCGTTTCATAACAGGACGCCGTATCGCCGTAGGTCATCGTAGCGCAGTCCAACTGTTCCAGGCAAATAAGGTAATTGTCGATCGCCGCGGTGAAACAGGCGTCGTCGAGGTCGTACAGTTTGATCCACCGACAATACTCTTGCGCGCTGTACGACGGCTGCTCGGCGCATTGCATATACCAGGCGACGCACTGTTCGAACGGACCGTCGGGCGTTGCGTCGTCGTCATCGTCGTCGGCCGTATCGTCGTCGTCGACATCGTCGCCGGTGTCGTTGTCGTCATCGTCGTCGCCGTTCGAACAAGCGAAAACGAGCGCGACCAGCAACGCCAACAGGAACCAACGCGCGGAACGGTTCATGGTTCACTCCAAAGAAAAAGGGGCGATCCGTTGCCGGACCACCCCTTGGCGAACTCGATGCGGATCAATAGCAGCCGGCAACGTCTTCGATGAAGTCGTACACGCACGCCTGAATCACGTTCGGGTCGTAGGTGCCGCAGCCGATGCAATCCAGGTAGTCGTTGAAGGCGCCTTTGACGCAATCATTGACATCGTAGGTTTCCAGCCACGAGCAGGACAGCTCGGCCGTGGACTGATCCAGGTCGTAGCAGTCCATGTAGAATTCGACGCAATCGCCGATGATGTCGCCGCCATTGTCGTCGTCATCGTCGTCATCGTCGTCATCGTCGTCGCCGTCGTCATCGTCATCAGATCGGAAGAGCACACGTCTGAACTCCAGTCACCGAATACG
>CALBTQ010000767.1 GCA_937967875.1 uncultured Pseudomonadota bacterium | reverse complement strand
GATCGTATTCGGTGACTGGAGTTCAGACGTGTGCTCTTCCGATCTAGGCCGTCCGGCTTGACGCCCAGCCCCTCGCCTGCCGGCGCAAACAGAGCAGTGCCGTTCACGATCATCTTGTTGCTCAGCGGATGGCACAGGCCCAGCAGATTGAGGGCAAAGCCGAAGAATTCGACGTTGGCGCAGGTCACCTCGGCGTAGCAGTTGAGCGCGTCGGAGGTGAGATCCTCTTCGAGCAGTCCGCTGACGCGGAAGAGGTCGAGGGCGATGGAGACGCCGGTTATTTCCATCCGGAAACCCTGACTGTCGATGGCGAAATAGGAATCCTCATACGTGCCGTTGAGCGGGAAGACGCTCTTGGTTTCGGGATTGAGCACCGGATCGAGGCCGGTGGTGCCTTCGATGGCCAGCAGAACGAAACGTTCGTTGGCCGGATCGACGGACACCGCGCCGACCAGAAAATTATAACTATCGAAGCCGATCTGGTTGAAGGTAGTCATCATCGGCGGTTGCGGCACGGCCAACCGGCGCAGCAACAAAACGGAGGCGGCCGAATCGGTGATGGTCAACGGCAATTCGCGGCCGGTCGGCGCGGCAGTGGTGAAAGAGAACGAGCCGGCGAAGTCGCCGCCCTTTTCGCCGCCGAACAGGCGATTGCCCACGCGCCAACCGCCGGTAAGGTACTCGCCGGCGATCGCGACCTGATATTGCGCATCCATCGGCAGCGGATTTTCCGGGATGATGCTGAAGAAGTTGCCGTCGGCGCTGACTTCGAGGCGATGGAGGAAAGACGGCGTGATGGTCACGTTCAATTCGTCGCTGTCGATGCGCGCGCGCACGGTGTCGCCGCCGGAGCGCACGACCAAGCGGAAGGTCAACACTTCGGTCGGGTTGACCGCTTGCTCGATGCCGGTCTGCGACGAGCCGCCGTTGGTGAAGCGGTAGACGAACGCGCCGTCATCGGGGATCGCCTCGTCGGGCGAAAGGTCGCAGCGCTCGTCGTCGGAATTTTCGCAATATCCGAAGGGGACGAACCAGAGCGTACCCGCTTCGCCGCCGATATACAGGCCGTCAGGGCCGATGGCGGGCGAGCCGTTGAGGTCGTTGCGGTCGCCTTCGGTCGTGTCGAAGGACCACAACTTCACGCCGTCGTCGCGCAGGGCGTAGAGCTTGCCGTCGCCGCCGCCGAAGTAAACGTTGCCCTCGCCGTCGACGGCCGCCGAGGAGCGGATCGGATCGAGGGTGTCGAAAGCCCACTTGAGCGTGCCGTCGGGGTTGATCGCATAGAGCGTGCCGTCGGTCGAGCCGACGTAGATCGTGCCGTCGTCGGCGATCGAGGGGCTGGCGTAGAAATGATCGCGGGCGGCGAATTTCCATACCTGCTTGCCGTTGTCGAGGTTGTAGGCGTGCAGGTAGCCGTCGAAGGAGCCGGCGAGCAGCAGGCCGAGCGTCTCGTGCACCGCGACGCTGCCGCCGACGGGGCCGAGGGTGACGCTCCACCAGCGGCGCGCGCCGGCGGTGTCGACCGAACGCACCATGAAATCGTTCGCGCCAAAATAGATATCGCCTTCGGGGCCGATGGCCGGACAGGACCAGATCTGGTCGATGGTCTTGTATTTCCATTTGACGACGCCGCTCTGGTCGATGGCGTATAGGTGGCGGTCGTCGTTACCGGCGTAAAGCGTGCCGTCCAGGCCCATGGCGATGTGGCCTTCCCACCAGGGAATGAAAGCGTCGCCGGCGTCGGCGGAAACGCGCCAGACTTCCTGGCCGTCGGGCGTGAGCTTGTACAGATAGCCGTCGCCGGCCGGCAGGTAAATGTGGCCGTCGCCGGCGATCAACGCGGTGGAATCGATGATCTGCTCGGTGGGAAACTCCCACTTTTTATTGCCGTCGGCGTCCACAGCGTAAAAACGCGTGTCGGCCGAGCCCATGTACACCGTGCCGTCTTCGTCGAGCACCGGCTCGTGGAACATGCCCTTAGATCGGAAGAGCACACGTCTGAACTCCAGTCACCGAATACGATC
>CALBTQ010000766.1 GCA_937967875.1 uncultured Pseudomonadota bacterium | reverse complement strand
CGTTGATATCGCCCGACGAAATTTTGTCCGGGTTAAGGGAGATACTCCACGCCGGGGCTGGCGAGATGCCCGGGTCAACGATCAACGGATACACCGCGCGGGCGTCGTCGATCAGCAGGCGGATGGTTCCTTCCTCCAGTTCCATCCGGGCCGGGATGTCGCGGCCGGTCGCATCGGTCACATGCAGTCCGGAGTAAATCAGTACATCCTTGTCGTCCAGAGAGAAAATCACCCGCTCGCCGTCTTCCGCCATCGTCGCCGTCAGGTTGCCGCCGATCGCGCCTTCGATCGTCAGCGGGCCGTCGCCCGCCGGACGCGCATCGAACGTCCAGCCTTGCTCCAGGACGTTCGGGCGGTTGGCGTACCATTCGCTGAACGTCGCATGTTTGTAAGTCGTCATAGACGAGCAATCATCGCGCGATTGTTCGTCGCACGCGCCCAGTACCGGCGTCACGGCGTCGAGCGTTTCCATTGCTTCTTCCCGACCGATGCCGACGGTCTGCCAGGTCAGCGTCCAGTGGTTATAACGATCGGACACAACCAGCCCATTCGTACTGAAGAGGGTTTCGAAGTCCGCCGCCGCGTTAACCGCCCGCAAGCCGTTGACGTCAACCGACTGCGACAGTGCCGGGGAGGAAGAAACTTCCAGTGTCGCCGAATCGGTTTCAGCGTTAAAACTTCCCTCGTCGCACGTGACGACAAAGGCCAAGCAAGCGAAAAGTAATAATGACAGCACAAATTTTAGAAGACGCATCACGACCTCCTCACGGTCAATTGGCAAAAACATATTGATCGTAATATTGTTCCCCGAACTGTGACCCCATTTCCCTGGCGAAAAAAAGGAGTTCGAATTGATAACAAATTATTGTTAAATATCCTTTCTTGAATAGACGCGAATCCACCTACATGGTTTGTAGGCGAATTCACCTACAGAAAAAGCGCTTGACGAAAACCGCTTGAAACGGTCAATTTTCTTCCGGAGGTATATACGACGAAAAATATTCTGGACATTCCCCGGGAAGATCCCGAAGTTGCCGCGGCCGATGATTCTCTTCGCGCCTGGCGGCAAAAAGCGATGAATTTTTACACCATCTTTATCGTCATGGCGCATTCTCCATCCATTCTGGTTTCGCAAATCTCGACCATAATGTCTCCCCGCCAAAAATTATTGATGGCGATCGCCTGGTTGTTGACGATTTGTTCGGCGGTGTTTCGTCGCCTTTCCATCGAAACGCGCGCCGCTTTCATGGTGAGCGCGGTCTGGATTTATTCGTATTGTTTTCTGGAAAGAGCCGGCATCTTCCACAACTTTCGCCTAGCCTTGATCGGCTCGCCGTTGGTCGTGATGATTTTGGTCGGCATCCGGTACGGACTGATCCTGGGCGGAATCAATATCCTATACATTATCGCCGCCGTCTTTGCGACCAACGCCGGTCTCCTGCCGCAAGCGTCGCCGCCGTGGACTCTGGAAGACTTTTGGGGCCAGGCCATTTTCATCGTCGGCAGCAGCGTTCCCCAACTCTTTTTATTGGCCTGGTTCAGTCATTACCTTTCCACCTCGATCCGGCGGGTGAACATCGCCACTGCGCGTCTGCGCGCCGAAGCGACCCGGCGCGAACGGCTGGAAAACGAAGTGCTCGATGCCGGCGAAAAGGAAAGCCTGCGCATCGGCCACGAGCTTCACGACGGCGTTTGCCAGGATCTCACCGGCTTGTTGATTCGCAGCAAACGAACCCAGAAAAAATTGGCCGCGCAAAACCTTCCCGAGTCCGATGCACTGGGCGACATCGTGCTGGACCTGGGCAACGCCATCGGCGAGATTCACGGTTTGTCCCGGCGCCTGAGCCCCGGCCTGCTGACCGGTCACGATCTGGCCGGCGCCATCGAGGCGCTGGTGCAACAGTGTGCCGAAACCATCGAAGCGGCCGTCGAATTTCGCGCCGACGGCAGCGGCCCCGTTCCGAACGAGCAAGCCACGCTGCACTTGTTCCGCATCGCGCAGGAGGCCCTTTCCAATGCGATCCGCCATTCCGGCGCCGACCGGATCGAAGTGCGGCTGTTGCATGATCCGGCCGGTACGGTGCTGTGCGTCAACGATAACGGGCATGGCATTCCCGCCGCGGCCGAATCCGGATTGGGCCTCGGCCTTAAAACCATGCATTGGCGGGCCGACAAAATGAGCGGCGCACTTACGGTCGAGTCGCATCCGGCGGGCGGAACGCGAATCGAATGCCGCGTACCGTTTACCGAACCGCAAGAGAAGGACGAACATGTCGATTGAACCTGACGCCGTAAAAATTCTGCTCGTGGACGATCACCCGTTGGTGCGGCATGGGCTCGAGATCGGAAGAGCGTCGTGTAGGGAAAGAGTGTAGGTCTGGGTGGTCGCCGGGTCCGTAAAAAACAATAGAATCAGAAGAGGGAAATTAA
>CALBTQ010000765.1 GCA_937967875.1 uncultured Pseudomonadota bacterium | reverse complement strand
CGACAACCGAGATCTACACTCTTTCCCTACACGACGCTCTTCCGATCTCCGCGAGGCGAACATCAGCTACGGGCTGGTCTATCATTATTATAAAAACAAGGACGAGCTGTTCGACGCGCTGCTCGCCGAGTGGTGGGACGGCCTGTACGCCATGCTCGAGCGCGACCTGGCGCGGGCCGAGACGATCGACGCGCAGTTGCGCATTCTCATCGATTACTTTTTAGATCAGTACGAGCAGAACCCCGATCTGGTGCACCTGTTCATCACCGAAGTGTCGCGCTCCACGGTCAACCTGAACCCGGAGCGACTCAATACGTTTCGCCGATCGATCATCCGTACCGAGCAGATCATCGCTCAAGCGCAGGCCGACGGCGCCTTGCGCGCGGACATCAAAGCCCGCTACCTGTCCACGTTCTTCCTGGGTGCGTTGGAAACCATGATCAGCACCATGGTCCTGAACAATCAACCGTTGAAGGGGAAGCGGCTCAAGGAGCGCATCGCCGAAAATCTGCTGGCCCAGTTTTTCGACGGCGCCCGGCCGGTGAAGCCTCGCCGCTGACCCGGGGAGGAACGCATGGACTTCGACCTGAGTTCCGAACAGCTCATGTTCAAGGAGCAGGTGCTCAAGTTCGCGCGCAAGGAGCTCGCGCCGCGCGCGCAGGAATCCGACCTCAAGGGCGAGTTCGATTTCGAAGCCTGGCGGCGGCTGGGCGAGTTCGGCATTTTGGGTCTGCATTTCCCCGCCGAGTTGGGCGGCAGCGAAGCGGACGTGATGACCTCGGTGCTCGCGGCCGAAGCGCTGGGCGAAGCGGGCGTGGACGCCGGATTGCTGCTGGCCTACGGCGCGCACACCTTTTTGTGCGCCGACACGATCTACGTGCACGGCACGCCGGCGCAGAAACAAAAATACGTGCCCAAGCTGGCTTCCGGCGAATGGATCGGCTGCATGGGCCTGACCGAGCCCGACGCCGGTTCGGACGTCGCGGCGATGAACACGCGCGCGGTCAAGCGCGACGGGCAATGGGTGCTCAACGGCAACAAGATTTTCATCACCAACGGCGGCATCGCCGACGTGGCGGTGATCTACGCGAAGACCGATCCGAGCGCCGGGCACGCGGGCATCAGCGCGTTCATCGTCGAGAAGGGCACGCCGGGATTCTCGGTCGGCCAGAGCTGGCACAAGCTGGGCGTGCGTTCGTCGGTCACCTCGGAGTTGATTTTCGAGGACTGCGCCGTTCCCGAGGAAAACCTGCTGGGCAACGAGGGGCACGGGTTCCTCATGGCGATGCAGACCGTCGAGTGGGACCGCTCGACGCTGGTCGCGCCGCTAGTGGGCGTCTTCCAGTTTTTGCTGGCCCGCTCGGCGCGCTACGCGCTGGAGCGCAAACAGTTCGGGCGGCCGATCGCGCAATTCCAGGCCGTGCGGCACAAGATCGCCGACCTGAAGATTTTCTACGAGGCGGCGCGTTCGCTGGTCTACCGCATCGCCTGGTGCAAGGACCAGGGCAAGCCGCTGAATCATTTGGAGGCGGCGGTGACCAAGCTGTTCGTCGGCGACTGGTCGCTGGAGCCGTCCAACGCGGCGCTGACGCTGCACGGCGGCAACGGCTTCTGCCACGAATACGACGTCGAGCGCGTCTTCCGCGACGTGCGCCTGGCGGCGATCGGCGGCGGCACGTCGGAAATCCAGAAACTCATCATCTCCCGCATGTTGTGAGGTGAACCATGAATTTCGAATGGACCCCCGAACAACTGGTCGTACGCAAGAAAGTGGAAGCCGTTTTCGCCGGCGCCGCGCCTGAGTTCGACGCGCTGGAACAGGCGGACGCGGGCGCGATTCAGGCGACCGTGCGCAAAGCGCTGCGCCTGTTGGCCGAAACCGGCTACCTCGAACTGGCGCAGGGAGAGGCCGCGCAGCTTCCCATGTTGATCGCCGCACAGGAAGTGGTGGCGCAGGCGTCCTCGTCGCTGTTTCTGGCCGTGGAAACCACCGCGCGCCTTTTCGGCGGTTTGCTGGCGCAGGCCGCGCCGGCGTGGGCCGATGAGTTGCTCGCGCCGTTGCGCCGGGGCGAATTGATCGCGGGCGTCGCGTTGAGCGAAAGCGAAAGCAAAGAAGCGCCGGGGCCGCAGACGATCGCGACGGCGGTCGACGGCGGTTTCACGATCAACGGCCGCAAGAGCTTCGTGACCAACGCGCCGATCGCCGACGTGCTGGCCGTGACCGTCGGGCTCGACGAGCAACCGGCCGTGGCGATCATCAATGCGCGCGACGCGGGCGTGACGATCGGACCGCGCTTGAAAACGCTTGGCTATCAGGGGCTGACGGTGAGCGCGCTGACGCTGGAGGACGTGCGCGTGCCGGCGAACCGCTTCATCGGTCCGTTGCCCGACGGCAAGCTCGCCGACAAGTTGCTGCTGACCGAGGCGCTCGTGCTCACGCAGGCGTCGGTGGGGCTGGCGCAGCAGTTGTACAAAACCGCCGTTTCCCATGCCAAGCGGCACCGGCGCGGCGGACGGGCGATCATCAAATACCAGGAAGTCGGCTTCAAGCTGGCGGAGATTTTAACGCAGGTGCAATCGGCGCAACTGCTGGGCTATCGCGCCGGATGGCTGGCCGCGCGCGGCGACGCCGAAGCGGCCACGGTCATGCATTGCGCCAAGGTCTTCGCGAGCGAAACGGCCGAGCAGGTCGCCGCCAAGGCGATGCAGATTCTGGCGGGCGAAGGCTACCTGTGGGGCAACCGCGTGGAGCGCGGCTTCCGCGACGCCAAGTACGCCGCCCTCGCCGGTCTGAGCAGCGAACAGGCGCGCATGACCGTCGCCGACAACATTCTAACTTTGTATCGGGTGTAGCCATGGACATTATCGAAAGTCGCATCGACAAAAGCAGCGAAGAGTACCGGGCGAATCACGAGCATATGTCCGGCCTGGTCGCCACGCTCAAGGCCGAGCTCAAGCGCGCCCGCGAAGAGCGTTCGGAGAAGGCGCGCAAGCGCAACGCCGAGCTCAACAAGATGCCGGTGCAGGAACGGCTTGACCGGCTGCTGGACAAGAACACGCCGTGGCTGGAAATCGCGCCGCTGGCCGCCTTCGACCAATACGACAAGAAGGTGCACGCGGCGGGCAACCGCTGCGGCATCGGCCTGGTGGCGGGTCGCGAGGTGGTGATCACCGCCAGCGACCCGATGATCAAAGGCGGCACGGTGTATCCGCTGGGCGTCAAAAAAAGCCTGCGCTGCCAGACCATCGCGATGGAAAACCATCTGCCGACGATCAACCTGATCGACTCGGGCGGCGCATTCCTGCCGCTGCAATCGGAGATCTTTCCGGACGTCGACGACGGCGGGCGCATCTTCTACAACCAGGCGATCATGTCCAAGATGAACCTGCCGCAGATCACCGTGGTGATGGGCCTGTGCACGGCGGGCGCCGCGTACATTCCGGCGATGAGCGACCACGTGGTGCACGTGCAGAAAACCGGCGCGATCTTTCTGGGCGGGCCGCCGTTGGTGCTGGCCGCGACCGGCGAAGAGGTCTCCGCCGAGGAATTGGGCGGCGCGCAGGTGCACTGCGCCGAGTCGGGCGTGTCGGACTACCTCGCCGAGGACGACGCGCACGCGCTGCAGATCGTCCGCGACATCATGGCCAATCTGCCGACGAAATCCAAAAGCGAAATTCCGCGCCGGCCGGTCAGCGCGCCGCTGTACGACGCCGACGAACTCTACGGCATCGTGCCGCGCCGGCTATCGACGCCCTACGACGCGCGCGAGATCATCGCGCGGATGGTCGACGGCAGCGAGTTCCTGGAATACAAGGCGCTCTACGGCCCGACGCTGGTATGCGGCTGGGCGTACATCCACGGTTACCAGGTGGGCATTCTGGCCAACAACGGCGTGCTGTTTTCCGACAGCTCGCTCAAGGCGACGCACTTCATTCAACTGTGCGACCGACAGGGCATTCCGCTGGTGTTTTTGCAGAACATCAGCGGCTACATCATCGGCCGGCAGTACGAGCGCGGCGGCATCACCAAGGACGGCCACAAGATGGTCAGCGCCGTGGCGACGGCCACCGTGCCCAAGTTCACCGTGGTCGTCGGGCAATCGTTCGGCGCGGGCAATTACGGCATGTGCGGCCGCGCCTATTCGCCGCGCTTCTTGTGGATGTGGCCCAACGCGGAAATCGGCGTGATGGGCGGCGAGCAGGCGGCCAACGTGCTGATCACCGTGAAGAACGATCAGTTGGCGCGCGAGGGCTTGCAGCAGATGCCCAAGGAAATGACCGACGCGATCACCGCCGAGATCGTCGGCAACAGCCGCAAGGAAGGCAACGCGTATTACAGCACGTCCAATTTGTGGGACGACGGCATTCTGGATCCGGCGCTGACCCGCGACACGCTGGGCCTGGCGATTTCCGTGTCGCTCAACGCTCCGCTCGCGCAGCGCGACCGGGGCCACGGCACCTTCCGCATGTAGGAGGCGCAGATGTTCGACAAAATTCTCATCGCCAACCGGGGGGAGATCGCCGTGCGCATCATGCGCACCGCGCGCGAAATGGGCGTGCGCACCGTTGCCGTGTACTCGACGGTCGACGCGCTGGCGCTGCACGTGCTGACCGCCGACGAGGCCGTGTGCCTGGGCGATCCCGAACCGGCGCAAAGCTACCTGCACATCGAGAAGATCATCGCCGCCGCCCGGCAGACCGGGGCGCAGGCGGTGCATCCGGGTTACGGGTTCCTGGCGGAAAATCCGGCGTTCGCGCAGGCGGTCGTCGACGCGGGGCTGGTGTTCATCGGCCCGCCCGCATCGGTCATGGCGCAGCTCGGCGACAAAACGCAGGCGAGGCGGCTGATGCAGACCGGCGGCGTGCCGATCATCCCGGGCATGACCTCGGCCGACGACGATCCGGCGCGGCTGGCCGAAGCGGCCGAGGAGATCGGCTATCCGCTGTTGATCAAAGCGGCGGCGGGCGGCGGCGGCAAGGGCATGCGCGTGGTGCACGCGCCCGGCGAGTTGGCCGCGGCGGCGAAACAGGCCGCCAGCGAGGCGAAAAGCGCGTTCGGCGACGGCTCGATCTACCTAGAAAAATATCTCGCCAAACCGCGCCACATCGAATTTCAGATTCTTGCCGACGCGCACGGCAACGTCGTGCACCTGTACGAACGCGAATGTTCGATCCAGCGGCGGCACCAGAAAATCATCGAGGAAACGCCCTCGCCCGCGCTGAACGATGCGTTGCGCGCGCGCATGGGCGAGGCGGCGGTGGCGGCGGCCAAGGCGGCGGGGTACGTCAACGCGGGCACGGTCGAGTTTCTGCTCAACGGCGACGGCGAGTTTTACTTCCTCGAAGTCAACACGCGCCTGCAGGTCGAGCATCCGATCACCGAGGCGATCACCGGGCTCGACCTCGTGCGCCGGCAGTTGAACATCGCGGCCGGCGAGCCGCTGCCCTTCGCACAGGACGACATTCCGCAGCGCGGTCACGCGATCGAATGCCGCATTTATGCGGAGGATCCCGAAAACAACTTCCTGCCCTCGCCCGGCAAAATTCTGTTTCACCGGGAACCGACCGGGCCGGGCGTGCGACTGGACAACGGCGTGTATACGGGCTTCGAGGTGCCGGTGCAGTACGATCCGATCCTCGGCAAGCTGGTGACCTGGGCGGAGGATCGACCGGCGGCGATCGCGCGCATGACGCGGGCGCTGAGCGAATGCGTGATCCTGGGCGTGAAAACGCCGATCGAATATATGCGCGCGGTGATCAACGCGCCGGCCTTCGTCGCGGGCGACACCTACACCGATTTTCTGGCCGAGCATTTCGCCGCCTGGCAGCCGGACGCGGACGCCGACAACGCCGCGCGGCTGGCCTACGCGCTGCACGAGACGCTCGCCCCGGCGGCATCGGCAAGCGCCGGCGAAACGCGCCGCGAAGCGCCGTCGCCCTGGCAGACGCTGGGGCATTGGCATCTGGGCAAATAACCGCGAGGGAACACCGATGCAGTACAAGTTGAAAATCGGCGAGTCGATCGCAAACCTCGAATTCACCCCGGCGGAAAAGGGGCGTTTCAGCGCTCGCGTCGGCGACGAAACGTTTGCCGGGCAAGCGCACGCGCCGCAGCCCCATCGTCTGCAGGTGCAACTGGACGGTGCGCCGGCGCTGGACGTTTACACTGCTTCGACCCCCGAAGGTTTGTGGGTGTGGACGCAAGGCCGGGCGCGGCTGGTGCGCGACGCCGAGCAGACCAAGCGGCGCACGTCCCGGCGCGGCGGCGGGGGCGCGAAGGAGGTCACGCCGCCCACGCCCGCAACCGTCGTAGCGGTAACCGCCGAGGTCGGCCAACGCGTGGCCAAGGGCGACGCACTGGTGGTCGTATCGGCGATGAAAATGGAATTCACGCTCACCGCGCCCTACGCGGGCGAGGTGACGGCGGTGAACACAAAGGTCGGCGAGAAAGCCAATCCGGGCGACATTCTGGTGGAGATCGCGCCGGCGGAGGAACAAAGCGATGGCTGAAGAACTGTTATACGAGGTCAAGGAACACGCGGCATGGCTGACGCTCAACCGCGAGTATCGCCGCAACGCGATCAGCCTGGAGATGATCGAGCTGTTCGAGCAATACCTCGATCAAGCAGAAGCCGACGACGCCGTGCGCGTGCTGTGCCTGACCGGCGCGGGCGACAAGGCCTTTTGCGCGGGGGCCGATCTGCTGGCCACGCTGGGCGGCGGCGACGCGACAACCGGCGCGCGGCGGTATGCGGCGCTGCTCAAGCGGCTGGTGGCCTATCCCAAGCCGATCGTCTGCCGCCTCAACGGTCACTGCCTGGCCGGCGGCATGGGGCTGATGCTCGCCGCCGACATCGTCTACGCGCGGCCGGGCATCAAGATCGGCACACCGGAGGTGAACGTCGGGTTGTTTCCGATGATGATCGGCGCGCTGATCTTCCGCAATGCGCTGCGCAAAAAGGCGCTGGAGATGGTCTACACGGCGCGCATGTACACGCCCGAGGAGGCCGAGGCGATGGGCCTGATCACCCGCGTGTACGCCGCCGAGGAGTTCGACGCGCAGGTCGAGCGCACGCTGACCGACATCGGCGGCAAGGGCCCGGCGGGCATTCGCCTTGGGCGACAGGCGTTCGCGGCGGTGGCCGACCTGGAGCTGGACGAAGCGCTGGACGTGCTGTGCGGCAAGCTCGGCGAAGTGCTGCAAACCGAAGATGCGACCGAGGGCCTGAGCGCCTTCATGGAAAAACGCGAACCGCAGTGGAAAGGCCGCTAGGCGTACGCGCCGGCGACCGTCCAAGCAATAAAGGAGAGCGATCATGGCGTCGATGTGGATCCGTGAGAACCAGGATTACGAGCGGCCGTGCATGATCACCTGCGCCCTTTCGGGCGTGGTGGCCAACCGCGCGCAGTGTCCGGCCATTCCCTACACCCCCGAGGAGTACGCCGCCGAGGCCAAGCGCGCCTACGAGGCCGGCGCGGCGGTGGTGCACATTCACGCGCGCACGCCCGACGGCGCGCCCAGCTACAACGTGCAGGATTATCAGAACATCTACGACGCGGTGACGGCGGCGTGTCCGATCATCATCAATTTCTCGACCGGCGCGATCAACATCACCACCGAGCAGAAGACCGCGCACATCAAGGCGATCAAGCCGGCGATCGGCGCGCTGAACATGGGCTCGATGAACTACGCGAAGTACCACGAAAAGAAAAAGGCCTTCGTGTTCGAGTTCGTGTTTTCCAATCCGTTTTCGGAAATCACTGCGATCGTCAAGGCGATGAACGAGGTGGGCACCAAGCCGGAGATGGAATGCTTCGACACCGGGCACATCGGCAACGCCTACCCGCTGATCGACATGGGGTTGCTCCAGCCGCCCTATCAGTTCAGTCTGATCATGGGCGTGCTGGGCGGCATCGCGCCGACCACGGCCAACCTGCTGAAGATGGTGGACATGCTGCCGCCGCACAGCGACTGGGAGACGATCGCGATCAGCCACGATCAATGGCGGCTCATCGCCGCGGCGATTTCGATCGGCGGCAACGTTCGCGTGGGCCTGGAGGACAACTTCTACCTCGCCCCCGGCGAGATGGCCGGCTCCAACGGCGACCTGGTCGCCAAGGCCGCGCGCATGGTGCGCGATCAGGGGCGCGCCGTCGCGACCGTCGAGCAGTGCCGTGAACGCCTGAGGCTGGTGCACACTTAATCGTCCGACAAGGAAACCCATGACCCTCAAGCGCTACGCCCTTTTTCTGGCCGGTCAACTGGGCTTGATGGGCACGGTGCGATTTTTTTTCCAATGGATAATCGACTTCGTGCACTCGCCGCCGGCGGGGCTCGACGGGCCGCCGCTGTTTCCGGTGGCGCTGGTCGGCCTGGTGCTGTTGGGTTTTCGCATTTTCGACGCGGCGACCGATCCGCTGGCCGGACTGGCCGCCGACCGGTGGACGGCCAACGGACATCAGCGGCGCACGCTGCTGTGGTTCACATTTTTTATGCCGGCGATCGGCCTGGCGATGGTCTTCGCGCCGACCCACGCGATGAGCCCGGCGCTGCGCTGGAGCGTGCTGGTGGCCGGGATGTTTTTATACTTCGTCGGCTACACCTTCTTCGCCATTCCCTTCTGGAGCCTGGTCGAGGATTACGCCGAGCAAAGCCAGGAACTGCGCGGCAAGCTGTCGAACCTGCTGGGCGTGGGCACGTTACTGGCCACGGTGATCGCCTTCGCCGTCACGCCGCTGTTGATCGACCGCTGGGGTTTCGCCGCCGCCGGCCTGACGATGGCCGCGCTGGCCTTGCTGCTGATGCCCGGCGGATACTTCGCCGCGCCGCGCCGGATCGGCGAACGCCCGCGCCGGACGGCCGCTTTGCCCAATCGTACACTGCTGAAGCTGGTTTTCTCCGACCGTCATTATCTGGCGGTGCTGTGCGTGTTCGCCGGGTCGCAGATGGCCTTCGCGATCATCTCCGCCGCCGCGCCGTTCATCGCGATTCACCTGCTGCACGGAACGCGGGCGGACGTGGCGCTGATTCTCGGACCGCTGCTGGCGGTGGCGATTCCCAGTTTCGTCTTCACGCCCGCGTTGTCGCGCAAGTGGGGCTGGGAGCGGTCGATCGTCATCGCTTCGCTGGGCCTGGGCGCGCTGTACCTGGCGACGGCGATGCTGGGCGCGGTGTCGCTCGGCTCGTTGATGGGCACGGCGATGATGCTCTTCAGCCTCGGCGGGCCGCTGGTCGCGGTGCTGCTGGGACTGGAGGGCGAAGCGATCGCCACCTGCGCCTACCGGCACGATCCGCGCGCGGTGAGCGTGTATTTCGGTGTGTACAACTTCACGACGAAGACGCTCAACGGCGTGGCCATCGCGCTGACCGGCGGGCTGGTTTCGCTGTCGGACGGCGCATGGGGCGTCACGGCCATTCGCCTGGCCGGACCGCTGGCGGGCCTGTGTCTGCTGATCGGCGTCGGGCTGTATTTTCTATTTCGTCCGCGCATGAAGCGGGCGTAAGCGGCAACGTATCTATCGTCCATTTTCCACTGCCGTCATCATTATCATCGTCATGGGGCGTCATTGAACGAAACATCGCAAAAATAACCAATTTTTCGGCAAATACCCCCGGCTCCACAAATCGACTATTTATTCTAATGGCCAAACAAGAGTTTAACGATATATTTAAGGAGGTCGAGGAAGGAATCTTAAAAAAAGGCAGGATTCCCGTCATTTCCTGAGGGGAGAAAAGGCATAGAGACAATTTGGATCGCCGGACATAACAAGTTGAAATTTCATTACTTTTGATAAAGATAAAGCAAAGGCGCCGGTTCATCTCTGTCTAGGTCGGGAGATTTTGATGGCCAAAGAAAACAAAGGGAAAACGGATACTTTTTCATCATTTGCACGATTTCCGGACGCCGTGTTGGTCGTCGGCACTCGGGGCCGAATTTTATATCTCAACGACGCGGCGGCCGACCTGTTTCTCTTGAATCGCGAAAAGGCGCTCAATAAGCCTATTCAATCACTGATCGGTGCGCCTTTCGACAAAACAACGCTTGCTCAAATCCGAAAAGAGTTGAAAAAACAAGGTGCTTGGCGTGGAGAAGCGCCCTCCCCCCTGCAACCGGACGGCTCCCTGGAATGGACGATCAGTCGTATCGACGATCCCCAATTCGGCTCCCTGACGATGCTGGCCGTCGCCCGCACCGTCTCCGCTCCGACGAGGGCCCAGGATGCATCCGACGATCCCCGCATCGACGAAATCATCAAGAACTCGCCGCTGGGAGTGCACACCTACGAACTGCGGGAGAACAATAAACTGGTATTTACCGGGTACAACCAAGCGGCTGAGGACATCCTGGGCGTCGATATGCGGCCGTTCGTGGGCTTGCCGATCGAGGAGGCTTTTCCGCTGCTGGTGGAAACGGAAATACCGGCCGCCTATCGCGCGGTGGCGCTGTACCAGGAGACCTATACGGGGAAGCAGGTTTATCGCGACGAAAACGGCATTATCGGCGCGTTCGAGCTGACTGCGTTTTACACCAGCCACCGCCGCCTCGCCGTGTTTTTCCACGACGTCACCGAAAACGACAAAATCAAAGAAGCGCTCCTGGCCAAGCAGGACCAGTTGCGATCCTTCATCGACAATTCCCAGGTCGGCATTCTGATTTCGGACGAAGAAGGTCACATCATCGAATGGAACAAAGCCTGCGAACAGTTGATGGGCGTCAAAGCCAACCAGATTCTGGGGCGAAAAATATGGGACGTGCTGATGGAAGTGCTGCCCGCCGACCAACGGTCCGAAGCGTTTCGAGCGCATTTACGGCAGTTGATCAGCGGCACGTTGCACCTGGGCCAGTTGCTGATTCCCGAATCGGGCGAATATCGGGCGCAGAAAGCTAACGGGAAAATCCTGACGCTGCAGCGCAATCTGTTTTTGACCAAATCGCAGACCGGATATCATTTGGGCGTCGTGCTGGTCGACGTAACCGAACGCCGACAGACGGAAACGGAATTGCGCCTGCGTGAACGGATGCTTTCGGGCATCACGCAAAACCTGCCGGGCGTGTTGTATCGCTTTTACGGCCGTCCGCAGACCGGCGAAATGGGCGTTTACTACATCAGCGGCCGCAGCAACGCGCTGTTCGGCATCGAAACGAACGCCGATGACTTCTTCCAGGAATTTTACCGACGGATTCATCCCGAAGACCAACCGGCGTTCATGCAATCGATTCAGGAGGCAATCGCCCTCTGCGCCCCCTGGCAATTCGAAGGCCGATATTTTCACCCGAACGGTACGCTGATTTGGTTCCGCGGCATGTCGCAACCGACTCGCCAGGACGATGAAATCGTCTTCGACGGTTTGATGCTCGACGTCACCGAGCAAAAAATGGCCGAAACGGAATTGCGACTGCGCGAGGGATTGCTCTCCAGCCTGACGCAAAACATCCCCGGCGGTGTGTTTCGCTTTTACGCCCGCAACGACAGCAAGGACATGGGCCTGTATTACATCAGCGACAAAGCGAAGGGCATGTTCGGCATCAATAGTGAGATGAAAGACTTCTTTCCCGAATTCGTCCGCCACGTACACTCCGAGGACCGCGAATCGTTCATGCAGTCGATCTACAAGGTTGTGGAACGTTGCGAGCCCTGGGAATACGAGGGGCGGTTCGTACACAACGACGGTTCGCTGATCTGGTTCAAGGGCATTTCGCAACCGACAAAATTGGAAAACGAAATAATTTTCGACGGTCTGTTGCTCAACATCACCGAACAAAAGAAAGTCGAACTGGATCGGGAACGAGTTGTCGCCATCATCGAAAACAGCAGCGATTTGGTCGGCATGGCCGACGCCCAAGGCAAAGGTTTGTACATCAATCCGGCCGGGCTGGCCATGACCGGTTACACCAAGGAGGAGTACTACCACTCCCCGTTGACTATCCAAAAAATGCAACCGGACATATCCCCGGAAGCGTTTAAAATCGCCGGCGAAAAAGGCGTGTGGTCCGGCGAATCCTTCTTCCGCCACAAAGATGGACACGACCTCGTCGTGTCGCAGATCATTACGGCGCAACGGGACAAGTACGGCAAGGTGGAAAGCTTCGCCACCATCGCCCGCGACATCACCGAAGCCAAGCGGGCCGAAAACGAGCTGCGCCGCAGCGAGGAGCGTTACCGCAATTTCATCGCCAACGCCGGCGAAGGCATCTTCCGCATCGATTTTCAGCAGCCGATTTCGATCGACCAACCCTACGAGGACATCGCCGCGCAAATTTCCGAACATGCCATCGTCGCCGAAGTCAACGAAACGCTCTCGCGGATGTACGACCTGTCGCCGGCGGAAATGGTCGGCTTGCCCGTGCGTCAGTTCGCACCGGACTGCGGCCATCAAATGGCCGATCTGCTGGCCATGGAAAATTATCGCATGAGCGAGCTGGAATCGTTGGAATACACCATCGACGGGCAACCGATTTACATCGTCGAAAGCTTCTCGGCGGTGATCGAAAACGGCATTTTCAAACGCGTGTGGGGCGTACAGCGCGACGTTACCGAACGAAAAAAAATGGAACTGGCCATCCAGGAAAGCGAAAAGCGTTACACCGACATCTTCAACCGCGTGCAGGACGCGTTGATCATCCACGACCTGGACGGAAAAGTCGTCAACGTCAACGACACCATGCTCAAAATGTACGGCGTTACGCGCGAACAAGCGCAGACCATGCACATCTTCAAGGATCTGACCGAACCCGGCAGCTCCGATCATTCCGGCGAAGTGTGGTTGCGCGTCATGGCGGGCGAATCGTTGACCTTCGAATGGAGCGCCCGCCGTCCGGGCGACGGTTCCTTCTTTCCGGCGGAAGTGCGCCTGTCGAAAATCACGCTGGGCGAACAGGACCTCATTCTGTCCAACGTGCGCGACATTACCGAGCGCAAGATAGCGGAAAAGGCGCTGCGGGAAAAAACCGAGGAACTGGATCGGTACTTCACCTCCAGCCTCGACCTGCTGTGCATCGCCGATATGCAGGGTTATTTCCGCCGGCTGAATCCGGAATGGAAAAAACTGTTGGGTTACGATATGGACGAACTGATCGATCGTCCGTTCCTCGACCTGGTGCATCCCGACGATCTGCCCGCCACGTTGGACGCCATCGCGACGCTTTCCGATCAAATCGAAATTCTCAATTTCACCAACCGTTATCTCAGATCGGAAGAGCGTCGTGTAGGGAAAGAGTGTAGATCTCGGTGGT
>CALBTQ010000764.1 GCA_937967875.1 uncultured Pseudomonadota bacterium | reverse complement strand
ACGCTTACGTATACTGAAAAAGGACTGCATGACTCTTTCTACGATACAACCATCAAGCCCATTGTCGAGCCGAACGGAAAAATCGAACGCATTGCTGTGTTTGTTCACGACATTACGGCATTGATGACCAAAGAGCGTGAACTGCGGAAGGCGTTGGAAGACGCTCGACAGGCCGAAGAGATAAAAAGCCAGTTCCTTTCGCACATGAGTCATGAAATCCGCACGCCGCTCAATCATGTGATCGGTCTGTCCTCTCGGTTGTTGATGGAACCGGAAAAATTGAATGTCGAGACGCGGAAATATTTAAAAATCATCAACCGAAGCGGCGAGTCGCTGCTGATGATCATCAATACGGTGTTGGATCTGTCGAAAATCGAAACCGGCAAGATGCAGGCGGTGCGGGAGCAGTTCAACATTTTCGACTTTCTGCAGGAAATCGGCGATCGTTTCAGTCTGCTGGCCGAAAGCGACGGCCTGCAGTTTGCCTTGACGGTCGATCCGCGTCTGCCGGGACTGTTGACCGGCGATTCGTTTATGCTCAGCCGCATACTCGACAACCTGCTGTCCAACGCCATTAAATTCACCCCGGTCGGTAAAATCGACTTGAACGTGTCGATTTCTGAAAAGAACGAAAAGAGCATCACCTTGTTGTTTACCGTACGCGATACGGGCATCGGGATTCACCACGAGGAGTTCGAAAAAATCTTCCAGTCTTTCTATCAGGTCGACGGTTCGGCCAAACGCGATTACCAGGGCACCGGTCTGGGTCTGACGATCACCCAGGAGTTCGTCAAATTGATGGGCGGTCGGATCTGGCTGGAAAGCGAACCGGGGAAGGGCAGCAATTTCTTTTTCACTTGCCGTTTCGAGATGTAAACCGGTTCAGGGATTCATCGGAAAATGACACAGGACCGTCAGGGCGGCGGCGGCCAGTGCGCCTAGAATGTACATGATCGCTTCCCGGCGCTCGGTCGTCGTCACCAGGTCCGGCTTTTCCCCGCTGAGCATAAATGGAAGATCGGCCATGCCCGGTCGTTGAAGCATCATGTGCGGATTCTCCATTTTCGATTGTCCATGAGATTTCACCGGCGCATCCTCGAACGCCTCGGCGTTGCCGGTGACCCAGACGGTCTGGTCGGCGGTGAGGAAATACTCCCGGTATTCGACCGCCGGTTTTCCGATCATCCGCGAGCCGAACCAACCCGGTTCGTCCGCATCCTTGGTGGTAATGCAATTGAGCAATCCTTCCTCGAAATGCAGGCCGTGCGGAGCGATGAGAAGCGATCCTTCGCTATCGTCAAGAAGAAACGGCGCCGTGCTCTCCTTGCGGGACTTCAGCACTGATTTGGGTTCCAATTTATACCCTACATCATCCCAGCCGTCGTCATCCGGTACCAATCGAAGACGCTTCACGTAGCGTTCGACCCGATAATAAAGGCAACGATGATGGGTGAGCGGTGTGCGCAGTTCATAAAGCGGTTTGAGCCTGCCGCTTAAGGTGACCCAAGCCGGGATGACGCCAGCTAGCGAAAAGAAGCGGACCTGTTTGGTGGCTTCGACCTTGCTGCGATAAAGGAAATAGGCCCACAGAAAAGCCGCGGCGCACAACGCATCCGCCAGACTGATCAGCATCCGGGCTTCCAGCGGCTCTTCGTCCGAACCGAATACCCATAGGGAAGGAAAAAGCAGTAAGAAGAGAGCGAACAGGGCGATGCCGGCAATCAGGTTCCGCAACGGATAATCGCGTTTGGAAATATTGACTTCCGGGTATTCCGCCGGCGGTGGGGGCAGCGTTTGTCTGAACGAACTCATGTTTGTCGCATTTTCCTTTTTGTCATTTTTGAACGATGTAAATATCATATACGATAAATCGAAATCCACCAAGCGTATGCTTGCTTGACGTCCATCACAGCCTTTTGCTTGTATATCATTATTTATTGTGCTCAAATCTTCCTATTGGAATGGAATGTCGGGGAGGAATGTGTCATGTCCGCCAAGAATTTATTTTTTCTTGTTTTCGGACTGTGTTGCATTTCAATGATGATGTTTGCTGCCGGTTGCACCTGTGATGACGATGACGATAACGACGACCAAACGCCCATCCAAAACGATGACGATGACGATTCCGTCTGCGCCGGTTGCCTGATCGGCGGCGTGTGTTACCAAGACGGCGAGGCCAATCCGCAAAACATTTGCCTTATCTGCGATAGCGACAATGCCCTCAACGCCTGGTCGACCGACGACGGCGCCGATTGCGACGACGGCCTGTATTGCAACGGGCAGGATACGTGCCTGGCCGGCGTGTGCGAGCACGTCGCCGCTCCGGATTGTTCTGACGACGGCTTGTGGTGCAACGGTGCGGAAGTATGCGACGAAGAAAACGACGACTGCACGCACTCCGGCTCGCCTTGCGTTGACGATAGTCTGTTCTGCAACGGCGTGGAAAGTTGCGACGAGGTCAACGATGCCTGCCTGCACGGCGGCAATCCATGCCCCGACAACGGCCAATGGTGCGACGGCGTGGAAAGCTGCGACGAAACGGAAGATCGATGTGTATCCTCCGGCGATCCCTGCGCCGACGACGGACTGTTCTGCAACGGCGACGAGGTCTGTGAGGAAAGCGCCGACGAATGCCGACACACGGGCAATCCCTGCACGCCGCCCGACATGTGGTGCGATGAACCGGGCGATGAATGCCGGGCGGTCGACTGCGATGCGGTGGGCGTGGAATCGCTCGATACCTGCATGACGACCTTGGTGGACAACAACGGCGTGCCGCAGGACAGCGGCGGGCTGACGATGTGGTGCGAATTGTCCGAAGCGCAGTTCCCCGCCGATTTCGATTTGGCATCGCCGTTCTGGAGTTGCTGGGCCGGATGCGTTTTCACCCAGGATTGTGCCGACGATTGCTTCGATGTTTGCCGGAATCCGCCCGATCCCGGCTCCGGTTGCGGCGGCATCGTGCATTCGATTTACGCCTGTGGTCTGACCTTCGATTTTGAAGAGGAGTCGGATTACTACATTCCAGAAGTGGACGCGCTCGCTCTGTGTGATGATTGGGACAAGGACTGGGAATGCTACCAGGATTGTCTGGATGCTTCCCCATGCTCCACGCCCCCCACGCCGTTGCAGCAGTACGTCCTGCGCGATTGTCTGGATAGTTGCGAGCCCAGCCCGGCGGTGGGTTTCGACGGCGGGCAATGGGGTTTGGTGGAGTATGCGCCTCAGTTGGATGTGGACGTTTTCACCATCGAGCTCTGGTTCCGTATCGATGAAAATCTGACCGGCGGGCAGCGATACGTGCTGGCCAGTCGCTACGACGATGGCGCGGAAGCGGAAAGCGGTTGGGAACTGGCGATCGAGCACAACGATACCTACAACCAGGATGTGCTGTCGTTTTTTATCGTCAATCAGGATGGTGTGTGGCCCGCGGTGACCGGTAGAAGCTGGTTGCAGACGGGCGATTGGTATGAGGTGGCCGCACGGTTCGATGGCGATACGATCGAGTTGTACCTGCTCAATGAACTGGAAGATCTTGCTTCGATGAGTGCGAGCGTCGTTTACAGCCCGGTGGGCCTGGGGATCGGCGCACGCCCGGCAGATCAATCCGACCGCTTTGTCGGCGCGATCGACGAAGTCCGACTCTCCGCCGCGATGGTTTCCTCTTATTATGTTCCCTATGAATTTAGCGCGGAGGAAGACACCGTCGGTTTGTGGCACATGAATGAAAAAGGCGGGACGCTCTTTGTCGATACGGGGCCCAACCATCTGCACGGCGCTATCGCCGACGACGATTTGTGGACCTGGCGGATTTCCAAAAATGATTGGAGCGGCACTCGCATGAAAAACCATATTGCTCGAACGGCGGGAGTCAACGGCAAGATTGCCGAGGAACTGCATTATCAAAACTTTATGACCTACGCCGACAACCTGACCGATCTGCTTGTTTGGGATCGCAATCTGACGGACGATCCGGCGGTCACCTTCCAATTCGGCAACTGCAGTGAATCCGGATACACCTTCCGGACGCGTCATGACCGAGGCAGTATCTGGTTTTACTTCTGGGAATAGCGGCGTCTGAAAGCTTTGCTATTGAGAAATCCGGCGTTTTATCCGAAAACAATAAGAACGAAGTGCAAACGGATGAAACCATGAAATACATGTTGACCATTTTGGTGTTGCTTGTTTTCTCGATGCTGACGGTCGCCTGCGGCGGCGGCGTCGATTACGACGTGGACGACGACGGCATTCATGCTCCGAGTGTCACTGACGACGACGATGATGACGACGACGACACCGGCGATGACGATGTCGATGATGACGACGACACCGGCGACGACGACAGCGAGCCGTTCAATCCCGAAACCTTCGGCATCAAATTTTTCGACGTCGGCCTGGGCGATTCCGCACTGGTGGAAATGCCCGGTCCGTACACGATGCTCATCGACGGCGGCGAAACCGGGCAGGGGCAATTCACGATTTGTCCCGACCTGGAAGCACGCGGCATCGAGCGGATCGATATCCTCGTCATGACCCACCCCGACTACGACCATTGCGGCGGTTTGCCGGAGGTTTTCGATTGCGCGGAAGTCGGTGAAGTCTGGGTCAACGGGCAAACCTTGGAAATCGATGCCTACTATGAGTTTCTCGATGCCGTCGAAACATGGGGCGGCACGGTGACGACCAAAGAAGAGGGCGATATCGACCACCTCGGCGATCTGACCATCGCAACAATTCACAACCTCGGCGGCTATGAGGTGTTCGACGACAACAACCTGGTGCTGGCGCTCGACAACGGGCAATACCGCGTGTTGATGCCCGCCGACATTCACCAGGCCGCGCAACAGGATCTATACGATCAATACGGCGCCGCGTTGAATTGCGATGTGGTGAAGGTGCCCACCCACGGGCTCGGACCGCACTCGGTCGATTTCGTCAATGCGCTCAATGCAGCCGTCGGCATTCTCTCGGTAGGTGAAAACACGCTGGGCTATCCAACGGAAGCGACGGTTACGGCGTACGAAAACACCGGCCTGACGCTCTATCGCACCGATGAGGACGGCAATATCTACGTGCGTTTTCTCGCTACTGAAATTGCGGTCGAAACCGAATATTAACTTACATCCACTCCGACATTTCCGCCCACAGATCCTGGATGTCCATCGGCTCGAACTTCGGCTTGTCGAACTCGCGCCGGGCGATGTAATACACCGCTCGATTGAAGGGCGCTTTGATCCCGTGCCGGTCGGCGAGGCTGAGCAGATAGCCGTTGATGTCCTCCAACTCAGACTGGCCGGCGCCGCGCTGCAAAATATCTTGCGCCATGCTCGAAAGCACCATCTTCTTGACGTTCTTGTCGAACAGCGGCTTGGTCATCGCCGGCGGCAGCGTCACTGCCATCTTGAAGGTCGCCCACGACGGCATGCCGCCCAGCCGGCTTTCGCGATACCCCGCCGCCTTGATGATCGTCATGCCTTCGTAGGTGAGGTTGGTCAGAATTTTCTGGAACAAGCCTTCGTCACTGAGGGGCCGGTATTTATGACCGATCAGTGTGGTCAGCGAGTTGGTCAGATTGATCACCAGTTTGCAGTGCGCCGCGTCGTGATAGCGGTCGGTGATCACCGTTTCCACGCCCTGGTTGAAAATCGCGGCGAGATCGGCCATCTCGTCCATCATCTCGTTGAACATTGTGCCGATGACCAGCGGGCCTTTAGATCGGAAGAGCGTCGTGTAGGGAAAGAGTGTAGATCTCGGTGGT